>CALKXZ010000371.1 GCA_938003775.1 uncultured Granulosicoccus sp.
ACCGCTATATGAATAGGCTTTCCTGTTCTTAAGCTTATTGGCGCTATTCCCTTTAGACCTTTAACCAAATAACGCTGCATCTCTAGCCCATCAGAGTGCATCTTGTAGGTATCACTTGTCTGCATTGATTCTGTCGACTTGGAACGCTGTGGAAACAACGGTGCGTCTACACCAAGATCTGGGAATGCCAATGCCACCCTTTGCGCATACGTCCACAGTGGCTTACCAAACTCATCTGGCAATGGCCGAGTGATAAAACTTTCACGCGTATCAAGACCTCGTTGTTTGGATCTTGGGAGATCGATCTCGTACCCGTTTGGCGATTCATTACCGGCCTTCCTGACATCTTTTACCTTCAAGGCACAGTACTGGCCAACTCGCTGTCCTGTTACAGCAATTAGCCACGTTAACAAGAATAGCTTCTCTTCGATTTTTCTTTGCGCATACGCCTTGTTGACAGCACCCATCAGATCTTGCAGCTCTATGTCGCTAAGTGGGCCTTTAACTGGATCAAGAGTAATCACTGCCTCGCCTTTCACATTCCCCTTCTTCCTACGGCTCTTGAGGAATAGAGGTACATCATCGGCCACACCATCAATGCCAAGCTCAAACCACCTTTTTAGTAGTGACGATAACTGAGCTTCAAGCCCTAACCTATCGTCCGTCCCAGCTTCACCAACGTAATTGACTACATGCACGACTTCAATACAGTCGATCGTCTGTTTCTTTTTGGCAACCACATTCGCCAGTCTGCGAAAGTAATAGAGCATGTTCTCGGCGTATTCGCTGGAATTGATCTGTAGAAAGTTAATCAACACTTTCTTCAAACTGCCAACCAGCGGCAACACTTCTGCTGGCAATGTACTGAAGTTCATGTAGACGGTTCGAACACCGTCCTGGAACTTCCAATGATCGCCCTGCACAGAGATCTTACCTCCGCTACGCAGTATAATTGCCTCAGGTAAATCAGAATCTGCCTGCCACGCTTTATCGACGCTAATCATTTTGCTGCCTCGAATAGCTGGCTCTGAATATCAATCAGCGCCTTATGCGCTTGCTGCTCAACGTACCGCACCGTGTAGTTCTCAGCGGAACGCGATTGATCAGACCATCCCATGATGTAGTTGCGAACCTTCTTCTCTTGCTCAGGCGTAAGCACGCCTTCCACTAGTTCCGAGAAGCGGTTGTTCCATGTATGCCGTAGGATATGTGCTGACAGCTGAGGCAAATCTGACAGGTGACTTCTCAGCGTGGCAAAAACCAAATCGACGGAGTTGATCGACAGTGGGCTACCGTTCTGACTAACAATCAGGTATGGGTGTTTTTTGGCTTTGGGGATCTGTGCACGCAGTGGAAGGTACTGCTTGATCAGAATCATCAGGTCCGAGCCTAATCGAAGTTCCCTGTCATAAGTTTTTGTGGTCGGTTGGATTCTTCGGGGATCCTCAGGATCATCTGCACGTCTGGCTATAAACACCTTGCTCTCTGCCAGATTGATGTCACCAACCTTTAGTCCCAGCAGCTCCCCCTTGCGCATGCCAGTACCTAGAAGAAGGCGAATGATAAAGTCATTGCGTTGCTGCAGAAAACTCATGCTCCAGGGGTTCAACTTTGAGCCTGGCTTAGTCAGCTCAAGTAGCGCGTGTCGGCTTGCGTCATCCAATGCCCTCTTGCGTGCTGCTGAGCTTCGTTGCCTTGCCACAGGGGACCGTGCAGACAAAGCCTTCACTGCCTTTTGAGCAACCTTGTTAAATACCTCTCGATCCTTGGGCAGCTTCTGCAGATAAGCGTATTCGGTGAACCACGCAAGGTACTGAGCAATGTATTTCAATCGTATGAGAGCCGTACTACTGTCAACAGAATCGATTGACGTTCGCTCCTTTGCTTGCCGTCGAATGCGAGCGTCAGCTAATTGAACGGGTTGTTCACTGGACGATCTCTGATATATTGAATCAAGATCAGCTTTGCGCATCCTGCACTGATCAACAATAGCTTCAACCTCACCGAGAGTCAGAAGCTCATTGGCCTTCGCACGTTCAATCAGATCAACACCATTGGCTGACAAGATCTGATACAGAAGCTGTACCGAACGTACGGCCTGAGAGATGGTGTTCACGGCACGACCACGGGAACGCATAGTCAGAGCATAGGCAGTAGGTTCAAACAACCCTAGGCCACTCTCTGCATCACACAGCAGAGGCATTCGTTCACCTGACTTCATTACGACAATTACTACGACAAACTGAGGCATTGTTGACACTTTCTGTGACTGTGCAATAACTCTAAAGAGCTAACAGTTTACTAGAAAATGTCAAACAACGCTTATTTAATTATTATCAACTACTTACAGATAGATGTTTACTAAAACACATCTACTAGGTTCTAAAACGGAATATCGTCGTCAAACTCAGCTCCGGCAGCCGCGGCCATTGGTGCTGCAGCTGGCTTGGCTGCTGTCTGTGGTTGTGAGGACTGTGCTGGTCGTGCCGCCTGGTTGTAATCAACACTGCCTGCACCGTCAGGTCGACCGCCCAATAGCTGCATATTGTTGGCAATGATTTGCGTGGAGTAACGATCCTCTCCACTGTTTTTGTCCTGGTATTTGTCGGTCCGGATGGAGCCTTCGATGTACACCTGTGAGCCCTTTTTCAGGTATTCACCGGCGATCTCGCCCAAACGGTTGAACAAGGTGACGCGGTGCCACTCGGTACGCTCCTGCTTCTGTCCGGATGTCTTGTCTGTCCATTGTTCGGATGTGGCAATATTGATGGTCGTTACTGCACCACCACTGGGCATGTACCGGACCTCGGGATCTGCGCCTAGATTGCCAACTAAGATTACTTTATTTACACCACGTGCCATGATTTTCTCTCCTGGTTTGAATAGCCGCTGTGTCCGTTCCGCGGTCGGTGTGATTGTACCGTAGCGGTGGGTGTGGAATTGTGTAATTTTTGTATTTTGCTGTGGGTTTGTACAGGGGTTTGTGGCATTTAGCTTGTGAGGGGCTGGCGGTGTGACTCGGGGCTGTCCCTACCGAAAACTCTTTCCAGATATCCCAAGGTGCAGCTGCACGGCGCCAACATATCGAGTTGGAATACTTGCAGTGCCTGCAGGCAACCAGGCCGACAGCGCTAAGGCAATACCCAAATCAAGCGCTCTCTGCGGTAAAACTGTATCCGCTTTCTTTTTCGAACTGAAATCATGGCTAGCTGCTGGCGACGCGCCAGAATGTCCAAGGATAGCGTTGCCCTACGTCGAAGAAGTTCAACCAGAGTGAGGAGCAGTGGATTAAGTACAGTATTCACGCTCTAAACGTTACCGGCGGGATCAATCAATTGTAAAGCGCATCAATCAGTACTGAGTATTTGGTGGGGACTAAGATACCGAACTTGGTGCGATAACCGCTACTGCTGATACTGCGAATGCACCGGCGCATCTGACCGAGTTCGTGTTGAAGTCACACTCATGAATTTTCGAATCTAGGTTCAGTGTATTGGTTGTCGAGAATCCTCGTTGGGCGGAATTTGCCGCAGAGAGAAGGCTTCCTAACTGAGTGATAGCGACTAATGGGATTCCGACATATGCAGCCCTAAGTCCAATTGATGAGTTAATCGTTACAGATATCAATATTGACCTCCATGCAGATGTTGATAGTGCTGGCATCGGCATCTGTCAGCGCTCTGCTGAACGTGCTTCCATTCCCTGGTGTGTGACAAAAAACACGATTAATTAACCGTTCGTGTTGCTGAAGAAAACAGTTGCAACTGCCTCGCGATCTTATACCCTGTGGCCCAACACCTTGGGATATAACCGAATGGCACTGAATTAAGAGGTAAGCTTTTTTCATGCCCATATTTGATGACATATTCGCTGGCAGCCTTTCCTGGCTTCTTCAAACACAGAAATGGTTTTGGGCGTCTCTTTCGTTGCCTTG
>CALKXZ010000372.1 GCA_938003775.1 uncultured Granulosicoccus sp.
GGCCACACAGGAAATCGATTTCGTAAGGGCTGATAACGGTTTGCGGTAAGCCTTGCTGAGTTATCAGTAAGCCAAGTGCTGCCCGACCTTCCTGATTACTAATACCCAGTGCCAATGTGCGTGTCTGTGCATCATCATTAGCTGGCTTGCCCTCGGAGGACGGCGTTTGCAGAACTGCCCTATCGCTGATTTTCTGCAAGGTATAACCGTTCACCTGAACCAGCACATGCCCGAGCGTATCGCAAATTGATATATCGAACACCGCTATCTTTTGACCGTTGTTTTCTCTGAACTTTGGCTTGTATTGAACATGGCTCACGATGGACGCCGTTAATCTGCCGTGCAGGGTCAGTTCGGTACAGCCAATCGGCACATAGAGTTCCTGCTGGGGCTGATAGTCTTCAATCAGTGCTTGCGCACCCGCAGTCGCCATGTCTAGCAGTGCTGGGTGTACAAGGAAGTCAGTTAGTTCATTGCAGTAGGAGTCCGCCAAGTTCAGCTCGATCAGCGCTTCGTTGCGACCGTAACGGACACATGTCAGCGCTGACCATCGATCACCAAAGTCGAGAAACGGATGATGATCGGGATCGTTGAACTGTTGCTGTGCGCCAGTGCATCGCGCTGCTATGTCGTCCAACGCGCATGAGTTGACAATGCTGGTCGTCGCCTCAATCGTACCACTGGCATAGTTCACGGGCTCGCCGTCCATGTCGCCGGAGATGCTGAAGGCAGCCCGTTGTTCGCCCTGCCAGTCGACACGTACCCGCAGTGTTTTGAACTCGTCATCTGCAAGCATAAACGGCAGTTCGAACTCGACATCACACAAACGCATGCCAGTGGTTTCACGCACGTGCGCAAAGCCAGCGCAGGCAATTTCGATAAAGCCTGAGCCGGGAATTAACGCCGCACCTGCCTTGATACGGTGTTCTGCCAGCAGCCAATGGCTGTCGACGCTAAACAGTGTGGCGAATTCATGGTGTGTGGCGGATGTGTGTACGCATCGATCCAGCAATGGGTGCGGACACGGGGCTCCAGGTGGTAGCTGCTGCGCCGCGCCGTGGTGGCTCAGTCGATAGGCGATGCCGGTTTCCGTCCATGCGGGCCAATTCACCGAGAACACCGGATTGCCAAGCGCGTGCTGCTGAGTGGCAAAGCAGTCTAGAAATGCGTTGGCTGCTGCGTAGTCAATTTGTCCTGGAATCCCGAACAATGCGCTGGTGGATGAATACAGCAGTGTGAAATCAAGCCTTGAGAAATCGAAAACGCGTGCCAAGTTCAGTGTGCCGTCGAGCTTTGGCGCAAGAACAGCCTGTGCAGCCTCGATATCTTTAAGCGCAAGCAATGCGTCATCAAGCACACCAGCTGCGTGTATTATTCCATTCAATCCTGTACACACGTCAGCGATTGCTTGCACACTGGTTAGATCAGTCACGTCACAGTGCAGAATCTGCAATTGTTCGACTCGCGATTCAATCGCCATCAGGATCGACAGTCGATCAGCATCGGGTGCACCGGCTTTGATCAGTGCATCCCAATGTTCTCTGGGTGATACGCCTTGCCGAGATACAAGAATCAACTTGATGGGTGTCATTGATGACATGACGTCTGCGGCCTGCAACCCCAAACCGCTGGTACCACCGGTAATCAGATAGACACCGCCGGTTTTGATTGCCGGTGCCGAAACGGGTGCATCAATTGTGCGTTGAAAGCGTCGCTCAACGCGACTTCGGCCTCGCAGGGCAATGACGCTGTGGCGCTTGTGTGGCCGTATTTCGCTGATCACCTGTTCCACCAGCAACTGTGTTGAATGCGCCATCGCATGTCGTTCAATGTCTAGCGATGTCGCCTTGACTCCAGCGATTTCATTGGCGGTGACAGCGACCGCAGCACTGGCCAGTGACTGCAGTGGCGCGTGTACCGGCTCGCCACTGATCTGCCAGGCATTCGCCGTGACAAGCAAGAGGTTGACGTCCTGCGTCCAGTCTTCATTGGCGATGGCCTGTGACAGATGAAACACCGCGTCGTACGCGAGCGTTCGCCCCGCTTTTATTGCTGAATCCTGCTCATCGTCGGGCACGTCTAGCGTCCAGCAGTAACACAGGTGTGCAATCGGTTTTTTGTCATGGCGCAACGCGTTCATCAGATGAATGAAGTCGTCTGCGTTGTTGGGTCGGATCTGCATGCGTGTCTTTGAGAGCGCTCGGGAATCGGCCGCATGCACGACAATCAGCGTTGCACCCGCAGCGCGAAGTGCGTCCGCCAGCTTACCTGTCCACTCACTCGAATCGGCAAACAACACGATGCGTTGGTCATGCAATACCGGTCTTTCACCCACTACCGGCACACGCTGCCAGACAACCTGGTGAAATAAGTCTGATGTTTGGAGCGCTCGCGTGGAATGGCTAACGTTTGGCGAGGGATCCGTCCAGCAATGTATGTGGTCGAAGGCGTAGGTAGGCAGTCGTACGAACTGAGACGTCTGGCCGGCGTAATACGTATTCCAGTCGATAGCTGTGTTGCCTTGCCATAGCGCGCCGAGCGCATTCAGCATGCCGTGCACATCATCCTCGGCTTCATCCGGGTGGCGCATCGATGCGTGTATCGTGTGTGATGGCGTTTTCGCTGGGTTCTGTGCGGCCAGGTGGCTGAGTATTTTTCCCGGGCCTACTTCCAGTAAGTTGAACTGGTTGGTGTCGAGCAAATATCCGACGCCCTCGCAGAACATGACGCTTTGGCGCAACTGCTCAACCCAGTAGTCCGGGTCTGTGGCTTGTTCGCTGCTTATCCAGGTGGCCGTGCGATTCGATATAAATGGTATCTCTGGTGGGTGCAGTGATATCGAGCGTAGGTAATCGCCAAAGACCGACAGTATCGGTTCGAGCGCGCTCGAATGTGCTGCGACATCAATGGGGATACGCTGAAAGCCTATATCCTGCGCTGACAGCTGCAGTTCCAATTGTTGCAATTCGTCGATAGGGCCTGACGCAACTGACAGACCAGGGGCGTTAGATGCAGCCAACGATAGATTGCCGCTAAGGTAGGTGCTCAGCTGGTCGGCGGCCAGTTCCACGCTTGACATGCCACCTTCGGGCAGTGTCTCGAACAACTGTCCGCGCAGTGCAACGAGACCGAGCGCATCACGCAGCGACAGCACGCCCGCTAAGCACGCGGCGGTGTTCTCGCCCATGCTGTGGCCAATCATTGCCTTGGGTGTAAGGCCCATCGATATCCATAAACGCGCCTGCGCATACTGTGTGACGAACAGCGACGGCAAACTTCGGCTCGGGCGTTTCAGTTGTTCTCTGGCGTGATTCAGCTGCGACTGTTGTGCATAAAGCAGGGCCTTGAGATCGTAATCGATCACTGATTCGAGAATCGTCAGGCATTCGTCTACAGTCTCGCGATAAACCGCTTCCTGTTGATACAGATCGGCACCCATACCCGGGTACTGTGCACCACCGCCGGCAAACATGAACGCGACCTGCCGCGATTGTGGTGGTGCCTGTGCGGTGATGAGTCTTGAAACTTCGGCGCCGTCCAGCACATCTCTGGCATCGACCACAGAGCTGACCACGGCGTAGCGCCGGTGTGCAAATGCCTTTCTTCCACGCGCTGTGGTGTAGCAGATATCGGCGATATTATTGCCCTGGGTACTAGCCTCATCGAAATACTCGGCTAAAATGTGATTGACATGGCCCATTTTACGCCCTGAA
>CALKXZ010000373.1 GCA_938003775.1 uncultured Granulosicoccus sp.
GGATGAAGCCACTTCGTATTGTGTCTGACGCTTGGCAGTTCTGAACAGGAACAATGGTCGAAAATGAAGAAGGTTGCCGGTTACCGCTACTCGTCTACGCGTCAAACCTGTTCAGCTCCATTGGTTGGTCTACTCCCTTAAACAAACAAGCACCGCATTCATGCGAGCAAAGAACGACAAGGCCGCATCGATTGCGAAAAAGTGTGCCCTGTGGCATCAGTTTTCCACCACCGAAGCGGCCCTCTCACGTGTACAACACTACTGTTCTTTCGATTCTGCCAGGCTGACGTTAAGGCCAGCCTTCGGAACCTGACACTCAGGCTTGATCGATATGGGCGTTGACGTAATCAACGGCCTGTTCAACTGTGGTGATCTTCTCGGCTTCTTCATCGGGGATTTCGCACTCGAATTCCTCCTCAAGTGCCATGACTAGCTCGACGGTATCGAGAGAATCTGCGCCTAGATCTTCGACAAATGAAGCTTTGGTTGTGACTTCTTCCTCTTTCACACCTAGCTGCTCTACGACAATCTTCTTGACGCGTTCGTCAATACTGCTCATTGTGGGATAAACCTCCGAAAAAAGATAAGCGGCATCAGCCGTGCCGCCATTGTAGTGAGTTCCTGCAGAACGTGCCAACCCTTCCGCAAATTCTTACCCTAATTTGGGGGTAAATCGGGCGTATTGCAACATGCAGACGGGTTGAAGGGGCGATATCTGAGCTTCTGAAGCCAAGACAGTCGGCTTTTTCTGTGGATATCGGCATCGTTTAGGTCATGACCATGCCGCCATTGACGCTGATTGTCTGCCCGGTAATATAGCCAGCCGCCTGTGACGCTAAGAATAAACAGGTCTGCGCAATATCATCGGGTGAACCAAGGCGACCCAGTGCTATTTCTGCCTTCAATTTCTCTTTCTGGGCCTCTGGCAGGGCATCTGTCATGTCGGACTCAATAAAGCCCGGCGCCACGGCGTTGATCGTGATTGAGCGGCTGCCCAGCTCACGAGCCAGGGATTTAGTCAGCCCCAGCAACCCCGCTTTAGCTGCAGAATAATTCACTTGCCCAGCATTGCCGGTTATTCCGACAACAGAGCTAATATTGATAATGCGACCACCACGCGCCTTGACCATCGGCTTGACGACTAACCGACACAGGCGGTACACGCTGGTCAGATTCGTCGCTATTACCTCGTCCCATTCGTCATCTTTCATGCGCATAAACAGGTTGTCCCGCGTAATACCGGCGTTATTGACGAGCACAGATATCGGCCCAAATTCCTCACTGATCTGAGCAATAACCGCCTCAGTCGCCGCCTTATCGGTCACATTCAGGCACAGGCCACGACCGTTGATACCCGCTGCGGCAAAGCGTGCAGAAATAGCCTCCGCACCTGTTTGTGAGGTCGCAGTACCCACGACTGCAGCACCATTTTGTCCCATTAAGTCACTGATAGCAGCACCGATACCTCGGCTGGCCCCGGTCACTAAAACCACTTGATTAGCTAAGATTGTTTGATTCACTGCATGTTCACCGGTGTAGTAGCGTTAATGAGTTTTGCCGACGTAGGTCTGCATCGAGAGTTAACTGGCAACGGCTGCAAGCGCCGCGTCCAGGGTTGCCGGCGAATCAACCGGTAAGGTTGGCAACGAACGATCAATGCGTTTGCCCAAACCCGTGAGCACCTTACCGGGTCCGGCTTCTAACACAGTTGCAACACTGTGCACATCGCGCAACGCCTCTACGGTTCGCGTCCAATAAACGGGGTTATAGACATGCGCTTTCATATGCAGCAACAACGTATCGAGGCTCTCAGGCGCAGTAGCGGTGGCGTTCTGCACCAAAGGTACCTTAGGTGCTGACCACTGAGCCTGGTCCATAGCCAGTGCCAGAGATGCCCCAGCATCGCGCATTAACGACGAATGATTAGGCACGCTTACAGCCAGCATCAACGCTTTACGGCAGCCCTGCTCACGAGCCAGCGCAACGGCTTTTTCCAGCGCATCCAGATGGCCAGATATCGCCACTTGCCCCGGCGCATTGAAGTTGACCGCTTCACACACTCGCTCACCGCTGAGTGATGCACACAGGTCGACAACGGCTTGGTCTTCCATGCCAATTAAGGCTGCCATACCACCCTGTCCTTCAGGCACAGCCTCTGCCATCAGCTGCGCTCTTGTGTGTACCAGTGATAGCGCATCCGGGAATGACAGTACATCGGCTGCCACCATGGCCGCAAACTCGCCAAGACTATGGCCAGCAACCACTGATGGCATAGCCATTCCCGCTTCTCGCAACACGCGCCACACGGCGATACCTGAGGTAAACATTAGGGGTTGTGTTACGCGCGTATCAGCCAATGCTTGCGCCGTGCCGGTCTGGGCCAATGTCCACAAATCCTGGTCCAAGTGATCCGCAGCCTCACCAAACGTATCCTTAACGCTCGGAAACTCATCTGCGAGTGAGGCCAACATGCCCACGCTTTGGGAACCTTGCCCTGGAAAAACAACTGCGAAGCCCACGACTCCCTCCTGCTTTAATAGCGTCTCACCCGACTGGGCTGACGAGATGGTTGATGGTAAGTGTTTTAACTGGCACTTTTCAGGATCGCAAACCCAACACATGGGTCATGTCATAAAGACCTGCGGGCTGTAAGGCTAACCAGATAGCGGCGCGCACAGCTCCACGTGCGAAGCTCATTCGGTCAATCGCTTTGTGGGTGACTTCAATACGTTCGCCGTTACCGGCAAATAGCACCGTATGGTCACCGATGATATCGCCTGCACGAATCGTCTCGAAACCGATAGTTTTGCGATCGCGCTCACCGGTAATCCCTTCACGTCCGTACACAGCACAGTCTGATAAATCCCGCCCCAGTGCTTGCGCAACCACCTCACCCATCTTGATAGCCGTACCCGAGGGCGCATCGACCTTGTGTCGATGATGCGCTTCAATAATCTCAACATCGTAGTCATCACCAAGCGCCGTTGCACACTGCTGCAACAACGATAATGTCACGGTTACCCCCACACTGTAGTTGGCCGCAAACACCATTGGGCGGCTTTGCGCATGCACCTTTAAACGGCTCAGCTGTTCACGGGTGAATCCGGTTGTGCCTATGACGACACGCGTCTGTGATCCTTGCGTGGCGTCAAGTAATGCCAGCGACACCGCTGGGGCGGTGAAATCAATAATGACACCGGCCTCATGTATTAACGATTGTGCATTGTCTGTGATCTTAACGCCTGATGCATGCCCCCCAGACAAAACGCTGCTATCCAAACCGATACTGGGCTGACCAGGTGCATCAGCGGCGCCTACCAGGCGAGCATCATCACGCTCAGCGATAGCCGCCAGTAACTGACGGCCCATTCGACCTGCAGCACCATGAACAGCCAGGTCAATGCGCGAAGTCACACTAGCCGTGTGCAAGTCTGACCCTTGCGAATGAGCGCTACTAGCGGCCGAGTCGGTTTTCTCAATCATTTAACGCGCATAGCAAATCTAACTAAAAAATGAACAGACATAGTGGCCTAAAAGAGACTATTTACAAGCGGGATGGTGTCTACCGTGCACGCTAATCGCTGAGCTATGCAAGCGCCTGTGAGAATATCACAGCCAAACACGTACGCTTTATAGCCCGTTTGAACGTTCACCTCGTGTATTACTCCACAGGTCCAATCAGCTCGAGCAACGCGGCCTCATCGAGCACGGGTACACCCAACGATTCGGCCTTAGTGACCTTGGACCCAGGTGAGTCGCCCGCAAACACTGCCGTTGTTTTTCCAGACACGCTGCCACTGACTTTCGCTCCTAGCAGCTGCAGTTTTTGCTTGGCTTGGTCGCGTGTGAATACAGTCAGCGTGCCGGTTAGCACATAGGTGTTACCGCTGAGCAACGTACCCACTTGCATAGTCTCGGTAGTGGGAAATTCCACCCCCGCGGCCAGTAGGGCATCGACAACAGCCCGATTGTCAGCGTTAGCGAAAAAAGTCTGCACACTGTCAGCGGCAATAGGTCCGATATCATCAATGCTTGTCAACGCTGACTCATCAGCAGCCATCACAGCTTCCAATGAACCGAAGTGACTGGCCAGCAATGCAGCGCCAGATTCTCCTATGTCGCGTATGCCTAAACCAAATAAAAACCGGGCAAGTGTCGTGCGCCGTGAGGTATCGATCGCCTTAATCAGATTGTTGGCCGAAATTTCACCCATACGCGGCATGGCCTTAACGGCTTCCACGTCAAGTGTGTACAGATCGGCTACGGAATTGATCAGTTCAGCGTCGGCGAGTTGCTCAACCAGCTTGTCACCCAGGCCGTCGATATCCATCGCACGACGCGATGCAAAATGCTTGATCGCTTCACGTACCTGCGCGGCGCATCGCAAACCACCGGTGCAGCGCGCCTTCACCTCACCCTCTCTGATTTGCACAGGGTTACCACACACCGGGCAATGCTGGGGTAATTTGATTTTGCGAGCACCGTGTTTTCGCTTGTATTTAACGACACGCGCCACCTCTGGTATCACGTCACCGGCTCGCCTAACAATGACGGTGTCACCGACACGGATGTCTTTGCGCTCAATCTCGTCCATATTGTGCAACGTTGCGTTACTGACGGTGACACCACCCACGAACACAGGCTGTAGCCGTGCAACCGGTGTCAGTGCACCCGTGCGTCCAACTTGGAATTCAACGCTTTCTATGAGGGTCTGCGCTTCCTCAGCCGGGAATTTTTGAGCAATAGCCCAGCGCGGCGCACGTGATACAAACCCTAGCTCACGTTGTTCCGATATTGAATCCACTTTGAAAACAACACCGTCAATGTCGTAGCCCAATTCGGGCCGACGCTGACCCATGGTTTGGTAAAAATCGAAGCAGGCCTCTATTCCGTCACAGCGCTGTATGTCGTTATTAACCGGAAAACCATAGGCCGCCAAAAGGTGCAGCGCATCCATTTGTGTTGGCGGTAGGTCCATTCCGATAACCTCCCCTAAGCCGTACAGGTTTATTGATAGGCGCCGCTGTGCGGTCTTACGCGAGTCGAGCTGGCGAAGGCTACCCGCGGCGGCATTGCGCGGGTTAACAAACGCAGGCTTACCGGACGCTTGCATGGACGCATTTAACGACTTAAAAGCATCATGAGACATGAAAACCTCACCGCGTGCCTCGAACACAGCAGGTGGGCTGGCTGTTCGTAGCTTCAATGGAATCATTTCTATGGTGCGCAGATTTTCAGTAACGTTTTCTCCGCTGCGACCATCACCGCGTGTGGCACCTTGTACAAATACACCGTGCTCATAACGCAGACTGATAGCCAGACCATCAAGTTTGGGTTCGGCAACATAGATCACCTCATCGCCTTCACGTTCCAGCCGTTCACGCACCCGTCGGTCAAACTCATTTAATTCATCTTGCGAAAATGCATTGCCCAACGACAACATGGGGATCGCATGCTGAACTGAATCAAAGCCATCTAACGGTGGTGCACCAACCCGCTGGGTTGGTGAATCTGGTGTTTGAAGATCAGGAAATTGCGCTTCCAGCGACTGTAATTCACGAAACATGTCATCGTATTCAGCATCACTGATGGACGGATTGTCCAGCACGTAATAGCGGTGCGAATGATCATGTAACAATTCGTGCAGCTGCGCCACACGAGCAACTGGCTTTTTCACATCAGGAAGGCACAGTGCCGAAGTACTTCTGACGGTGCATATACTCGTAGATGCCCTCACGCAAATGCTGAACCGTCTGTTTGGTCAGTGTGCTGTGCTGCTCGTCTAGCACAGTAGCGCCGAGCTCGTTGGCCATTTCGAAAGCTTCACTAACCAGCACTTCGAAGGACACATCAGCCGGGACTGGTCCAGGCAATTGCAATATAAGTGTAATACCGGGCGTCTCAAAACTAGCGATATCGTTGATGTCAAAGGACCCCGGCTCAATCATCTTGGCAACTGAAAACACGGTAACGCCTTCATGCATAGAATGAAAAATACTGAGCTCACCGTAGTGGTAGCCGCGACGTTCAAACAAATCCAACAGATGCTCGCCTGGCAGCACATTATTAGGCTGGGCGACCACGTGCAAAGTAATAATCTTATTCGTGCCTTCTGCATTTTCCGCTGACCCGTCATCCAGATTGTCGGGCTCTGATTCGGCGATACGTTGTCGGCGCCTGGGTGACAGCCGCTCACTGAAAGCTTCAAATTTTTGCGCTAACGTGCTGAAACCCGGGACGGCGTTTTTTCTCGTTGGCGAGTCCAAGTCATCAAAATCGTAGTCACTGGGTGGGTAGGTACTGTCAAGCGGTGAGACGCTCGGTTGGGCCGCACTG
>CALKXZ010000374.1 GCA_938003775.1 uncultured Granulosicoccus sp.
GCAGCGAATTTCTCAGTCACCGAGACCACATCAAATGCAATGATTCCCGCCTGTGTCATGTCTTCACCTGACATGAGATCGTTACCATGCTCTCGCGCATTTTTGGTCGCGTTACCACCAAAGATGCAGGCCATGTCAACGCTACCATCGGCCAGTGACACAACCGCATCCGCTGGCACTTGGTCAACTACAGTGATCTTGTCAACATCCACACCCAAGGTTTTCATTTGCATACGAAAGCTGTAATCGGCCATGGTTGCAATGGGTAGGGCCACTGTTTTGCCTTCGAGTTCTGATGCGTTATCGGCATCGATTCCACTGCCTTCAGCAACAACACAGGCATTGGCACTGTAGGTAACTGCTACACCCACTGTGATAATCGGAGCACCGGAATTTACCGCTGTTATAAACGGCGCTAGTCCCTGGCTATAGGAGATATCGATGTCGCCCGCGAGCATGGCTTCGGTCATTGCAGTACCGGCATCAAAATTGATCCAGTTAACAGGCACACCCAAAGCATCTTCATAAGCCTTCTGAGATTTGGCAATCATGTTAGGCGTGGCCCACTCAAGAAAGAACGCCACGTTGAGTTCATCAGCTGCTTGTACGGAGGTGGTCATTGTTGCAGCGATCGCTCCAGCGGTAAGCGTTCGAACAACTGTATTAAAAACTTGCATTAGAGTAATTTCCTATGAATATGGTATTGGTAAACACACACTGGCGCTGAAGCAATGGTGATGGCGCCAAGCGCATAGATTATCTACACCATAACTAAAAATATCAAACCTAATTGAACGTGTATAAATAGTGCATTATTTCCCACGATAAACCCCTGTCAGGGTAGCGTTCGAGCCGGTCACTGGCGCCATAGGAATGCGCTCAGTGGACTACTGGCCCGCCAATGTATTTAACACATGATGCCCAGTCAGCTTATTTAACGAAGTACAAATCATACACAGTGCTGAAGTTGCATTATTAAGAGCTGTAACACCTGATGCGTGCCAACTGGGTCACTTGCGTCAGACCATCAAAACGGCGCGCTGCGCGGTACACGAGGAAACGGAATGGCATCACGTATGTTTTCCATGCCGGTCACGTAATTTAACACGCGCTCAAAGCCCATACCAAACCCAGCATGCGGTGCGCTACCATAGCGGCGCAAATCTCTATACCAATCCAGCTCTTCACTTAGACCCTGTGCTTGAAGCTTTGCATCCAGCACGTTCAGACGCTCTTCGCGCTGACTACCACCAATAATTTCACCAATACCGGGTGCCAGTACATCCATAGCAGCGACGGTCTTCCCATCATCGTTCTCACGCATATAGAACGCTTTTATTTCCTTAGGGTAGTTCTGCAAAATGATGGGCCTGCCGACGTGCTCCTCAGCTAACCAACGCTCATGTTCCGACTGTAGGTCCACACCCCAGCTTACTGGGAATTCGAATTTTTTATCACTCTTCTCTAACAACACAACAGCATCACTGTAGTCCATTCGCTCGAACGTGGATTCAGCCACATGCTGTAATCGCGTCAGTGCCTGTTTGTCGATACGTTGCGCAAAGAACGCCATGTCATCCTCACGCTCATCCAGTACCGCTTTAAACAGGTAAGTTAAAAAATGTTCGGCGAGCTGCGCATTATCGTCAAGATCGGCAAATGCCATTTCTGGCTCCACCATCCAAAATTCCGCCAGATGCCGACTCGTGTTCGAATTCTCAGCTCGAAAAGTCGGACCAAACGTATAGACCTTGCTCAAGGCCAATGCGTAACTTTCAGCATTCAGCTGACCAGACACCGTCAGGTAGGCCTCGCGAGCGAAAAAATCCTTGTCAAAGTCGACCGAGCCTGCAGGTGTTGTTGCAGGACTACGCGCATCCAACGTGCTGACGCGGAACAACTCGCCAGCACCTTCACAGTCACTGGTAGTTATGATGGGTGTATTGACCCAGTGAAATCGGCGCTCTTTAAAGTAGCGATGAATAGCACTGGATAAGGTGGATCGAACCCGACTGATCGCGCCGAAGGCATTGGTACGCGGACGTAAATGAGCAACTTGTCTCAGGTATTCGAAGGTATGCCGCTTCTTGGCAATAGGGTACTGTTCTGGGTCGTCCACCTCACCGACAATGTGGATATCTGTAGCCTGTACTTCAACACTCTGACCTTTACCTTCGGACGCCTTCAATGCACCGGTCACTTCAATGGCGTAGCCTGCTGATATTCGCAGTACATCCTGCTGATAGTTGTCCAGCGTCTGCTCGGCAATGATTTGTAATGCATCAAAACAAGAACCGTCATACAAGGCAATAAACGACAAGCCAGCTTTCGAATCACGCCGACTACGCGCCCAACCTTGAACGGTTACACGTTGGCCGTTAGGATCAGAGGCCAGGATGTCTACTATGTCTAACTTGTTCATGCTGGAATTCCGGAATGCCTTTTAATTAATGGCTCACCGTTTCCGGCAAGCTGCGAAATCAGTGATTCAAGCGCGTCCCACTGCGAGCCTGGGGCCTGACCTTTAATCTGCCGATCAATGTTCGTACATGCCGAGAGCATGGACAACCAGGCAGCAGCATTGTGTCGGGCCAGCGCGTTCTTCAATGGCGCTGCTCGGTTTTGCCATACACCTGCCGATTTCAGGGCGCTATCCATTTGCACGCCGGCCTCTATCGCCTCAGCTGCTCGCGTACCAGCGCGTATTTCGTTAACCAATGACCATAAAATTAGCACCTCGCTAACCGCTTCGTCATGTAACCCTGCCAGCATACGCAGCGCACGCACACCCTGTGCATTCAGCGCAGCGATGGCCAGGTCACCGATTGAATAACGCGCACTGTCGCTTACCGCACTGAGCACCTGATTATAGTAAGTTAAATAAAA
>CALKXZ010000375.1 GCA_938003775.1 uncultured Granulosicoccus sp.
GCTTACTCTTCAAGCTCGTACAGCTCACTTTTCGGCCCCATTAAATTCTCCCATGCAAACCAGTAAGATATGTGGCCGGGCAAACGTGTACGCTTTTGTTGCCCGTCTGATGAAACCAAAAAATTCTCAGTTAACATCCACGTGGATGTATCCGTGGAGATGGTTCCGTTTGCAGATTGAAAAAATGTCTCACCAGCTTCTCGTTGGTAAGCTCGGACTGTCCGCCCTTCAGGATTACCGAATAGCACCAGTGATTGCTCACCTACCTTGTCATTTATGACAGAGCGGCTGTTGAACACATTTAGTGGCCACGCTTTACTGGCAGCCACGCTACGGACACCAAAAACGTAGTCCTTACGTAAAACCGATCGTTCGCTTTGCACGACAGCCGGAAACATTAGATCAGGGCTTGCAAAATAATCTTTATAAGTAACTCCCGAGTCGTAGTTACGGACATATCCGGTATCCAAAGCCAGTACAGTTGTATCTGCATGCAGCTTTCGCCAAGACTCCCACGTATCAATTGTAATAGGTCTGATTTCAAGTTTTATTCCACTGTCTGCCAGCAATCCCACGACAGGCTCACCTGTAAATTGATTCCAAAGGCTATTGGTCCGGCGGTCGAACATCAGCTTATTGGACCGATACAGCAAACCAGATGAGCCAAATTTAAATGGGGCTTTTTCCCCTTGAGGCTGAGCGTCGAACAGTATTCCGGCACCGCACAGCGTGCAATACGCAAGCGCAACGGGAACGCCACCAATGACATCATTCACCATCTCATGCCAACCCATTATGCGCAGAGGGTATGCACGTGCATCGCCATTAATCTCAATTCCAAAGACTAGATCAGTATCCACCAGATAGCCTGCATCAGTAGCATGTACCATGACGGGATCATCCAACGGAACAATACCGTCGTACTGAACGCCGCCCCACACGATCTCCTCAAGCCGAATGCGCATTTTCTCATCGGTGCCGTGCGGAGGAGCGAAAAAAGTTAGAAACTGATTATCTGTGGCACCCAGAAATCGGAGTTTCAGTTCTCTGAAGGATTTATGCGGCACAATTTCAGGATGACGTTCCTGCCACTGGTACGCTTCATGCCAGTTGGTTATTGTCTCACCGGTTAATTTGGACAGCGCTCGCGCAACATAGATGTTCGAGCCAGTGAGACGCATCGCAAGCACAAAAGTCGGAATGAGGCTCTTATCACCCAGATTAAACAGTTTCTCAACGATGGGTATTTTGTCTGGACCCTGAGCGACGAACAGCTCCAAACTCAGATCCGCAATGCGTTGATCAACATCGCTAGAACCTTCGACTTTCGATTCAAACTCATCGGAGGCATAAACGGGACCCGGTAGCTGAATGACAATAAATGCTGTTAGCAGAATCAGCCTTACTTTAACCAAAATCTGTTTTCTTGAATGTTGCATAACTTAGATGACTTTCACGTCTATTTGAAAGTTCACATTATCAAATCGAGAATAACTCACCGATGGGCTACCGATTTCGCATCTTACCTTGACGTATTAAAAGGATTCGCCTGACTGCTTTAGAGAAGAAGTTAGCCAGGTGGAAGGTTGTTTAGCTGATATGCCGGCAGTGGGTATAGAAATTATAAACCGCCTGTTACCATCAAGCCGCCACACAAAAATACCTAGGACCGCCTCAAGCACTGCAGATACTCACATCAAAACCTAGGCGGCCCCACCTGTGCGGCCCAACTGAAAACACGCTTCGGCCTCTGTGCCTTTGTGCCCTTCAGGGTGCAACACATTCCTTTGCTCTTGCCCGCTGTCTGATCTGGCTCTTAGTGGGGATGCCTCATTTCAACACCTTCTCAAAAATAAGCCCGGCATGCAAGATAGAATCATCTGGCTGTATGAGTAGCGTTTCCCCCAGCCCTCTGCCATAGCCTTGCAGTGTAGCCTGCGAATCATTGATGAGTGTCAAAGGTGCTCTTTGATTGCCAACACCTCCCTCCATACTGAGTTGATAAAAACCGTCTGAATAACTCAGCTCGACGCGTTCAATATCCAAGAGATCGACCTCAGTTTCTATGGGATTTGTTAATCGATATTCACCCAGCCTTTTATCCCAGACACTATCGCGCTCCTGCGTACTGACTTGAGTCGCCACTAACATGCGCTGCCCATTGGCTCTTTGAGAAAAGAGTAGCTTTTCGCCTGAGACTTCGCGTGCAAACAATGAAAGGTCGCTGATGCCGGAAACCTTGACAGGTATAAATCCAAGCCATTTTGCTTTCAGCGTATAGCCACTATCGTCGTTTTTACGTAACGTCATTTTCGTGCCATCAACATACAGTTCATAGTTATCGGCGTTTTGTTTGATATCGAGGTAACCGAAAAGTGACGTGTAACGTCCATCGAAACTGGCTTCCTCACCTGGCCATGGCTTTACGATTCTGTCAGGTGCCTTGATGCTCGATAATGTCTTGCGGGTCTTGATGGTATGGGCCAGGTTCAGAATGTTGTCCGTGATACTTTCGAGACCACCATTACTTGGACTATTCGAAAGTATTGCCACGCCAAGTTTAAGATCTGGCGCAACCACCAGAGATGCACTGTGAGCCATGGTCTGCCCAGTGTGTCCGACGACGGTGTATTTATTGTTGAGAAAACGCGTGAAGTGAAACCAGCCAATGGCATTGAATCCACTTGGCTCATAGACCGAATCCACAACCTGAACGTCCAGCATGGCATCCAGGGTCTCTGGTTTGAACAGTTGCGATTTGTAGTATCCATCGCCATTAATCAGCTTCACAAGGTTTGACAGATCTTCAACGTTCGTTATCAAACCACCGGCAGGTAGATCTCTCAGTCCAAGCGTCTGCACCTCTTTTCCGACTATATAGCTTTTGGCAACATTCTCCCCAGAGGAGTCGAATGCCATATTCGAATCATTCATGTCCAGAGACTTTAAAAGCGTTTCGTCAACGTAACGCACAAAAGGAATACCACTGGCATTCTCCACTGCGTGCCCGGCTACTGTGTAACCGGCATTGGAATAGGCAAACACTGTGTTCGGAGGATACGCTGCATAGTACTGATTCAACCGGGTGGTGACGCTCTTGTACGAATCGGCGTCATTGGTCCACATACCGTCAACGATGTTGCCGGGAATACCTGCATGGTGAGACAAAACATTGCGTAGCGTAATATCATCCACAGAGCCAAAGCGCGTTTTCAGGTCGAATTCCGGAACACTGTCTTTTATAGGCGCATCCAGATCAATCATATTGTTCTCAGCAAGCTTCATGACCGACAGTGCTGTGAACAATTTTGAAACCGAACCCGCACCATAGCGAGTGGTGTTTGTCGCTGGAGTTTCCGTCGACTTGTCAGCAAAGCCGAATCCGCTACTCCAGACCACCCGCTGATCATCCACCAGCGCAACACTTAAGCCGGTAAGCTTATACTTTTTCATCTCCGACGGGATGTACTTATCCAGATACTCGGTTAACAGAGAATAATCATCTGTTAGCAAACTCTGTGTGGAAGGTGCTTTGGGTGCCGTACTGCATGCAGACGCGACGAGTACGAGGATGATGATCGGAACGCGTAAAAATCGTTTCACTGTGCTTCTACCTCAATTGTAGTTCGGCCCGATCAACTACAGATTACTGGAGAAAACGGGTATTTCGAATTGTCGTGCTGCAGTTTTTATCGTCAGAAACGGCGGGTAGCATCGACAGAACAACACACGGCTTGTCGTATTGAGGCAAGCAGTTTCTCTAACATCGTGTCTGCCATTCCCAATTTTGCAAAAGGGTTTGCACACCGCGGTTTCGGGTTTTGAGTACACTAACATTGCGAATCTCTGAATTGATCCACCCAGAGAAAAAACTTGGGAGGCTCTTCGTTAGCTTCACCAACTATAACGTTTTCGAATCGTACACCTGTCGTATGATTAATTACATTGTAAGTTCCAGGGTCTAAAGTAGCTGGTGTACCTCCTTCGCTGACAGTATTAAAACTAGATGCACACTGGACTTCGTACCAACCATCAACTGGCCACGAAATGGTATTACTCGAGATTCTAATACCGTCATCGGAGGGCCCTTTAGGTACTGGAAAGGATGGGTACTGAAATTGATAGTAGATGACAGGCTCCATGTTTTTTCTTTCTCTTATAAATTTGCCCATCATAATCCTTACCAGGAAAACTAATTGCAGTGCATAGCGGCTTACACGATTCTATTTCAAAGGTTTGACAGCATTAAATCTGGATTAACATGAACAGAACATCAGCCACTAGACAAGAGATGCTGGAGCGCAACCCACATCTCAAAAAATACTGGTTGGGTCGACTTCTAATTGGCCCTATCTTAGCGGGTGCCTTGTTAGAAAATAATGGATGGAAAACCGTTCGATTTGCTCTAATCACAACACCGCTGCTGACATTGATATTTGCCTACAACATGCTGCATGGCACAATCATGTCTCGGGTCGATAACATAATCGGGGCAACGTTTATTGTGTGTTTTACATTAGGTTGGCCATTGATTGGCTATGCGGCTTACGGTTACAAAAATAAGGCGCACCTGGATACCACCGGAGCGGTCAAGGCCGAGTTCGATTTTAGGAATTTGCGTCGCTATTATATTTTGTGGGGCATGATTGGTTTTGGTATCAGTTCTGGTCTAGGTATCTTTGCCTGGTTGAAGTGGTAGATTGAGATCAAACATTTTCTATGAGTTTGATCTCAACTGTTCTCATCTAAAACAAAGTACGCCAACAACGTCAATGTGTTTACGCATTCTCACTTACTATACTCGTGAGTACCGTGTTCTCTAAGCGGCATTTTGCCATGGCTGCGCTCTGACAGGGTCTTGTCGATCGGTGATGAATTTTGCCAATGTGTTGGTTTGGTGGCAAGTTCGAATAAATACGTACAGAGTATTTCGCATGGCGGTTGCCACTGCCAGCTCCGAAGGTGCAACACCGACGCGTATGGTTCGTAGCCATGACCCGAATGACTGCCAGACCAGCGCCGTATGGCAAGCAGCCAAGTAATGCATCAACCCCTGCGTTATTACGCCCATCATCATGTAAACATGGTATGCGTGTAACTTGCGCCTGACCTTGGCTCGATACTCTGGTGTTTCATGGTGCATGTACTGATTGCCTCCGCGTCGGCGAATGGGTTTCATGTCTGCCATCCAGAAATGATAATTGAATGCCCCCAGCGTATGAACTGCCTGTTTGAACCCCAGCTCGATTTTGAAGCGTAGTCCATACAACCGGATGATATTTTCAGCGTCCAAGGATAAGTCAGAACACATGAGCATCCACCGGCCGCGATGAGGGTGATCAACCAGAACGAACCTGATCAGTTGCCCTGCAGGTTCCCACATCAGATCCACGGTACGCACTTTGATCGACACGTTCCTTTCACCGTAGAGTGGGCTGACAATTCGCTCCACCTTTTTCGTGCTGCGGAACAGGTTGTATAGCTTGACACGACGACCGTACTTTGGCGGCCTGCCGCGCTTTGGCTTGCCAGATCGCTTCGGTGGCAGATAGCAAACTGAACAGTTACTCTTAGCTCGAGTGATCAAGTGGTTGCCTTGCTTGAGCACCTGCTTGATTAAGCTACCGCTACCGTAGTAACGATCAGCCACGATATAACAAGATTCACCCAGACATAATTCATTCACCAGCCCTAATCTTGACAGTGACGAAGTTCAATATTTCGCTGCGTCTGTCTTGTGTGTACTGTGCTTGTGGAGAATCAAGTGGACTTTAAGGTCTTGCAGCACCTGTTGGTTTATATGCCGCAAGAAGCCGATGAAATCAGCGCTGCGGTAACGACGTTTAAGTTTGCCAATGACTTTCCCAGTGGCAACATCGAGCGCTGCAAATGAGGAAGTGATGCCGTGTCATTTGTTTTTTCCTGACTTTTTCCATCGATCAGTAAACACTGATTACGGCGCAATTGGCAGACCTGAGTTGCAAATGCGTTGCCCGTGAAAAACTAGGTAATTACCTAGTTCCTGGACTGCCGTCAAGCTGCTAACGTCCTAAGTATGTTTGAACTTGGTCAAAAGTTATGACAGGGCACAGCTCGATAGGTGGTAGCGATCAATCAAGCGCTATGAGCATGGATCAGGCGCGCTCAGCAATGTACAGCGGCGGCTCGTCAGATCAGAGTGGCGTTGGTAGAAGTACACCTTCGCATGCTTTCGATCACGCAAGTTCTGCTGACAGGATTGCCGCCCAACGGACAACCACCGAGCAAATTATTGCAGACGCAGAATTGGCGGATCGCGCGGCAGGTATTGGATCTCTGAATGCGGCGCAGGCAGCTGCTCAGCGATCGTTGTCTGAAACCACTTCGACGGACACCGGTGTAGTTCCCAGTGGACTGGGCGTGACCGGACATGGTATTGCTCGCACAGGATACAACACACTGGTAGACAACCCGCAACTAACCGTTCGCTATGAAGCTACTCAGCCTGCCTGGAGAGGCACCGGTGGATTTAGCGCCGATGCCAGAGCGCAGCTTGAAGCCCGTGGCATAGAAGTGGCCG
>CALKXZ010000376.1 GCA_938003775.1 uncultured Granulosicoccus sp.
TTGGCCTGGCACTGTGGAACGGTCAGGACCCTTTCCTAAAAGAGCGTCTGTTTGGCCTGTCAGGACCTGAGGGTAATCATGGTGAAGACGTCAAGGAGCTCTACTGGTATACCGATAGCACACCCACGCATAGCCTGGCCAGCATGCGCTACCGCTACCCACAAAATGAGTTCCCCTATGAATCACTGGTGCGCGAAAACGCCGCACGCGGTTATCGTGAGCGCGAATATGAAATAAGTGATACCGGCATCTTCGATCAGCAAGCATTTTTCGATATTGACACAACCTACGTCAAGGTCAGTGAAGACGACATGCTGATATTCATCACCATTGAAAATCGAGCGACGACATCGGCAAGCTTATCGCTCATACCGCAATTGTGGTTTAGAAACACCTGGAGTTGGGGCTATGACGGTGGACCGCAGGGTAACCTGACAACCCAACCCTTGATTCGTCAGGCAGGCGACAACGTATTGCACGCCGATCATCCACTGCTGGGTCGTTATCATTTGTACTGGCAAACTCAGCCAGAATTAATGACCACCAACAACGACACTAACCGGCAAGCACTGTTCGGTGCAAACAACAACAGTCCTTGGGTAAAAGATGCGTTTCACCGGTACATTGTCAATGGTGAGACTGCTGCCATTAACCCGGCACAGGAAGGCACTAAGGCCGGTTTACACTACGCATTAAAGTTAAAAGCAGGCGCATCACGCACCATACAGCTAAGACTATGCAACAGCGAAAAACCCAAGCCTTTTGTCGGCTGCAAACCAGTGTCGGACAGGCGCAAATTAGAGGCGGACATATTTTACAGTTCACTGCAATCACCTGAACTCAGCGATGAACACCGCCAGATACAACGCCAGGCCCTAGCTGGCATGCTGTGGTCCAAGCAACTGTATTACTACAATGTTCGCCAATGGGCAGAGGGTGACAACCCTGACCAGCCGCTCAAGCGAACCGACGAACGCAACTTGCATTGGCAACACATGGACAACTTTGACGTCATGTCGATGCCAGACAAATGGGAATACCCGTGGTACGCCGTCTGGGATACCGCTTTTCACACATTACCTTTAGCCGTTGTCGACCCCGACTACGCCAAACAGCAACTGCTACTGATTACCCGTGAATGGTACATGCACCCTAACGGACAATTACCCGCCTATGAATGGGCCTACGGTGACGTCAATCCTCCGGTACACGCCTGGGCAACACTGCGTGTCTACACAATGGAAAAGAAACGCACGGGACAAGGCGATCAGCCCTTCCTGGAACGGGTATTCCAAAAACTAATGCTTAACTTTACCTGGTGGGTCAATCGCAAGGACACGCAAGGCAACTCGATCTTTGAAGGCGGCTTTCTTGGTCTAGACAACATCAGCCTGTTTGATCGATCCAAGGAGCCACCCACTGGCGGTGTACTCAATCAATCCGATGGCACCGCATGGATGGGCTTCTACAGTGCGTGCATGCTACGCATAGCGCTGGAGTTAGCCCGCACGAATCCGGTCTATCAAGATATTGCCAGTAAATTTTTCGAACATTATCTACAGATAGCCTATGCCATCAATGGGGATGATAAGCATGCCGGACTGTGGGATGAAACAGACGGCTTTTTCTACGATCGGTTGGACTTACCGGCTGGTAAAACAGCGCATGTTAAAGTGCGCTCCTTGGTGGGCCTGATGCCAATGATCGCAGCAACCATCATTGAGGATGAGGTCTACCGTGAATTCCCCGACTTCTCACGACGCATGAGCTGGCTGATGCATCACCGCCCTGCCCTGGCAAACTCCATCGCCAGCGTCTCAATCAAGGGCGAGCACAATCGACATTTATTGTCGTTTCTAAGCAAAGCGCAATTGCGCCGTGTGCTCACACGTTTACTGGATGAATCTGAATTCCTGTCAGACTTCGGCATTCGATCTTTATCACGCGCTCATGCACAAGACCCATTCACGTACACAACCGCTTCGGGTGAAAGACTGTGCGTCAGCTATGAACCTGGTGAGGGTGAAACTGATTTGTTCGGTGGCAACTCCAACTGGCGTGGTCCTGTCTGGTTTCCGATCAACTACCTGTTAATAGAATCCTTGCGTCGGTACCATGACTTTTATGGTGACGAACTACGCGTAGAGTGTCCAACCGGTTCGGGACAGATGTGTAACCTGGATCAGGTGGCGCAGGAAATCTCTGACAGGCTGGTGCGTCTATTTGAAAAAGACTCACAGGGCAAACGCGCCTGGTGTGGTGCGAACACCGTATTGCAATCGAGTAGCGATGAAGGGTTTCACCAATTTTTTGAGTACTTCAATGGCGATACTGGCGAGGGACTGGGAGCCAGTCACCAGACTGGGTGGACAGGTCTAGTGGCACTGCTGCTGCAAAACGATCTGCAGCCTGTGTAATGCTAATGAATGTCTTGAGGTTGTCAACGTTTGACGGCAACTGAGGCGCTAACGTGAATCCACGACCCAGACACGGCCCTTGTAGTCTGTGCCTGCGTATAACATCGTTGACGTTTCATCACCTGATACCGCGCAAACTGCACAAGCGACGGCGCTATGTTAGAACCTATTCAAAAGAGCAATTGAATGAGGGCATCATGCTATGCAATCGGTGTCATAAAGGCCTGCACAAACTTCACGATGAAACAGCACTGGGTAGCAGTCTCAACACAGTGCAAGCACTGCGAGAAGATCCCGCTATCAGTCGACATATTGCCTGGGTAGCCAAACAAAAAAGCTGATGGTGCAAATAAGCACGGCTGCACCGAACCGTACAATTTTTACGACTCGAACTGCTGCGTCAGATGATCAATAAGAGCCCGGATTCTAGCTGTGAGATGCCGACTCTGTGGATAGATGGCATACAGCTCCAAGCCATCACCTTCCATCGTCTCGAACAATAGTTGTAGCTGCCCGCTGCGAATAAAATGCTCCACCACGTAGAGAGGCGAGCGTCCAATTCCGAGCCCCCCTACTGCCATGTGCGCAATCGCCCGCGGTGAATTCGCTGTAAATGAACCGTCTACCCGATAGACCATCGACTTGCCATTAATACGAAATCCCCAATGTCTCTTTGCGGTGGAAGATTGCTGAATAAGGCAATTATGTGTTTCTAGCGCTTCAGGATGCAAAGGCTCACCGTACTGCTGCAAGTATGCTGGCGCGGCGAAGACAACGACCCGCATGTTCATTAATCGACGGGCAACAAGGCTGGAGTCCTCCTGCTTGCCGAATCGGATTGCCAGATCAAAACCGTCCTCCACAACGGCCACACGCTGATCAGCTAACTGCAGTTCTATGCTCACTCTGGGATGAGCGACCTGGAAAGGTTCAATAGCTCGCACCAGTTCACTGCTGCCAAAGGCGGTAGGGGCGGTAATCCGAATTTGACCTGCCAACTCGGACTGTTGTAACTGCACGAGACCTTCGAGCTCGTCAAACTGGTCCAGCAGGGGCAGGCATCGCTCATAGTAGGCACGCCCCGTGTCCGTTAGAGCAACGCTGCGTGTGGTCCTGTGGAACAGCTGGGCCTTGAGTCGACCCTCCAGTAGTTGCACCTGTTTGCTCGCCACTTTGGTGCTAACCCCCACGCGTTTCGCGCCTTCGGTAAACGATAGCTCACCGGCCACTGCCACAAAAAGGCGCATGCCTTCAATCGTATCCATGAGTCTCCCGTATCCCGCCATTGGATTGTAACCATTTGGGCGATAATGTTTCCACATTGAGGAGCATTGTCTTCCCGGTTGGCTCGTCCTACGCTGTGCCTGCGCAAAACAACTCAGCGCCATCACTGTCAAGCCCGGCACTGTAGCGAACGCGTTAACTTGAGGACATCAGCATGAACCGACCCAGCGATATTGCATTTACAGACAGCGTGAAAGCTATTCAATCCCGCAAGGGTTCGCGCCAGGCGTATCAACGCATGTACGAGAATGTGCCGCTGGCCTCCGGGTTCAACACGGAAATCACGCAGGAGCTCAGAACGTTTCTGGCCAGGCTCGATAGCGTATTCCTGGCGACTGTGAACGCGGCGGGACGACCCTACATCCAGCACCGAGGTGGTCCCCATGGATTTCTAAAAGTGATCGACAAACATACGCTGGCGTTTGCTGACTACGACGGCAATCGTCAGTACATCAGTCAAGGTAATTTACAAGACAACCCCAAGGCGTTTCTGTTTCTCATTGACTACCAGACCCGCTCCCGCATTAAGGTCTGGGGCGAGGCTAAAGTGATCGAAAACGATGCAACGTTGCTACAGTCACTAATGCCAACTAAGGAGGAGTACCGGGCTTCCTCGAAGCAGCTTATTCAGTTCAAGATCCACACCTGGGATGGTAATTGCCCGCAACATATTCCGCTTCGCATGGATGTAGAGGCGGTAGAGAATGCACTGCACAAACGCGACCAGGAAATCGCCCGTTTAAAGCAACAGATTGTTGAACTGAGCAAATGAGCGATGTCAGGAGCCCGTAAAATAAGGACGGGTTACTGCGATCATTGCCGCTTTCACTGCGTCGAATCCGCATTGGTTGGGTCATCCACAAAGGTCGCTAAACGGGTTACCTGTTACTGAGTAGATCATTAAACGGTACGCGCTCGGCAGGCGCATCCCATTAGTATGGAATGGTAGTTGCACCCGAACACGTCATGAGGCGATACAC
>CALKXZ010000377.1 GCA_938003775.1 uncultured Granulosicoccus sp.
AAGGTTTGTCGAACTTGTCTAATGATTTAAGAGCAAGGGCAATCAGCGCTTATGATTGGGCCGAGAGAAACCCGAACCGTGTTTTTCAAAATGAAGGTGTCGTGGCAGCGGGCGAGCAGGAAGTATGTGCTGTTATTCTACTGTGGTGTTTACCGACCAACAAGCGCCCAACGCGACGGTGGTTACGCCCCTACCGCTGAACATTATGGATGCGGCGGTGCCTGCGACAGCCGATAAGTTACGTGCCAACAGCGCAAAGCATGCTGCTGATGACGCTAATGTGTCGGCGACAGCGAGCCCACAGGCGTTGACCGAGGTCCGACTGGTCTCTCCGATACACCAGGAAACAATGATTGATCACGAAGGGCCGTTTGTGGTGACTATGCAAACCAGCCCCGCAAGGTCAATTCCCGATGGCTTGACAGCCCAGGTTTTATTAAATGGAAACACGGTTGCAACCGGCACGCAATTGCAGTTAGCCTTTCCAGTTCCCGAGCGTGGCACGCACCAGATACAAGTTCGTATCGTTGACTCCAACAATAAGCTGGCAGCTCAATCGGACATTATAGATGTCCATGTGAAGCATCAGGTCAGCGCACGAGCCAGTCATAAATTGAAATAGCGATAGATTTAACCGCGCAAGCACGACCGCTCTAGTCGCTGAGCACAACAAATTGTCCTGACTGATCAGCTAGCATCACCAGGTTATCAAGGTGAATAGATTCCATTTCGTACTCAAAAAAGTGTCGCTCAGCGCTCTTTACCAACAGCTGATCTCGTATCGCATACGCACTATAATAGTGCATAATAAATACAAAAGCACTTAATCGGTGCGCAATCACTCAAGCCTATTTTTTAAATAAATAGGTAACTTTTTGTTTTTTATGAATTTATAGTTATATTTCATGAATAAAATAACCGCTCTACAAGGGTGCGTTATTTGCAACGATGTGCTGTGACCAATTTTCCTGCACCCCCAAAGGCTGACGACCTAACCCTGCTCGACTCGCTGGCTACCGCTGTACTGGCTATCGACGGTGCTATGCGTATTCGCTACTTGAACAATGCAGCAGAGCAACTGTTGGGCATTAGTGCCAGAAAGGCTGTGGGTCAACGGCTTACCCGGGCGCTGACAATACCCGACGCATTATTCGCACGGATTCGAGATGCTGTAGAAAGCTCACAGCCCTTTACTGATCGCCAGGTGTCGGTTGAACCGCATGGTCAAGACCCACAGATAGTCGATCTGTATCTATCACCTTTTCGAATCGGCAAGACAGACCAGGGTTTAATTCTGGAAGTTACCGTGATTGACCGGCCACTGCGCATTGCCCGTGACGAGGCGATTCTGACCCAACAGGAGCATGCACGCTCTTTACTGCGTGGATTGGCACACGAGATTAAAAATCCCTTGGGTGGCTTGCGAGGCGCAGCCCAACTCCTGGACAAACAGTTACCCAACGCTGAGCTTGGCGAGTATACGAATATCATTATTCGAGAAGCCGATCGATTGCAAAATCTGATCGACCGCATGCTAGGGCCAACATCACGACCGAAGCAGGACGCCGTCAACCTGCACGAGGTACTGGAACATGTCAGAAAAATTATCATCGCTGGGGCGTGCGACGGCATTCAGGTTCGCTTTGACTATGACCCCAGTATTCCCGAGTGCCTGACCGATCGAGACAGACTGATACAAGTCATTCTCAATATTGCAGGTAATGCATTACAAGCACTGGGAACCGCCGGCAAAATTGTTTTTCGTTCACGCGTGGTCAGCAATTTTACGATCGGTGGTGCACGGCATTCATTGGTTGCCTGTCTACAGATACACGACAATGGACCTGGTGTTCCTGATGCGTTGATTGATCAGATTTTTTACCCCATGGTGACCGGTACCGATCACGGTACTGGCCTGGGATTGTCTATTGCTCAGTCCATCATGAATCAACTGGGCGGACTGATCGAATGCAACAGCGAACCTGGCAACACCACATTTACCGTACTGATTCCTCTGGAGATACCATGAGCGACGAATATGTTTGGGTCATTGATGATGACCAATCGATCCGCTGGGTGCTGGAAAAAACGCTTAAGCAAGCTGGCATGCAAGTCAATGTGTTTGAATCTGCCGATGAGGCGCTTGATGCTATTCGAGCGAATGCGTTGGCACCAGATGCGGTGATCAGTGATATTCGCATGCCAGGTTCTGATGGGTTGTCATTGCTGCAACAGCTTAAAAAAACGCACCCAGACACCCCTGTGCTGATCATGACAGCTTTTTCCGACCTGGATAGCACGGTGTCAGCATTTGAACGCGGTGCATTTGAATACATCCCGAAACCCTTTGATGTCGATACGGTTATTGAACAGGTCCGTCGAGCGTGCAGCACACAAAAAGAGCTACGCAAAAATTCCTCTGATACGCCACGCGGCAAGAGCATCCAAAACCAGGATGAACCGGTTGAACTCATCGGCGATGCGCCTGCTATGCAAGATGTGTTTAAAGCCATCGGCAGGCTCTCTCGCTCCAGAATAACAGTGCTGATTAACGGGGAAAGTGGAACCGGTAAGGAACTCATTGCCCATGCGTTACACCGTCATAGTCCGCGTTCAGAAAAACCTTTCGTAGCGCTTAATATGGCAGCGATTCCTCATGACTTAATGGAATCAGAACTCTTTGGACATGAAAAGGGTTCATTTACGGGCGCACAGAGTACCCGCATTGGCCGCTTCGAACAGTCCGATGGTGGCACGCTATTCCTGGACGAAATTGGCGATATGCCAGCTACCTTGCAAACACGCTTGTTACGGGTTCTGGCCGACGGTCAGTTCTACCGCGTTGGCGGGCATACTCCAATTACAGTGGATGTGCGCATTATTGCCGCCACCCATCAGGACCTGGAAGCTCTGGTGCTGGAAAAGCGCTTTCGCGAGGATCTGTTTCATCGTCTGAATGTTATTCGTATCGAAGCGCCTCCACTGCGAAAACGGCGTGAAGACATCCCGCGTCTGCTCAAACATTTTCTGGCCAAGGCGGCTGATGAGCTGGGAGAGGAGGCAAAAATTATGACTCCTGCGTTTGAACAACACATCCGTGCATTGGACTGGCCGGGTAATGTTCGGCAATTGCAAAACACGGCACATTGGTTGACTGTTATGGCAGGCGGTACTGAACTGACTATTGAGGATATGCCTGAACAGACTCAGGAGGCGATTGCCACTCGTGAGGTTGACTGGGAAAGTGGCTTGCGCCAATGGGCAAATCGACAGCTGCACGAGGGACAATGCGACCTACTTGGTGTAGCGCAACCGGCTGTTGAACGTATTTTGATTCAGTGCGCCCTGAATAAAACACAGGATAGGCGCCAGGAGGCAGCCAGACTGATTGGCTGGGGTAGAAATACGCTAACCCGTAAAATAAAAGAATTGGATATGGGTTAGGCAAGAGTGCGGCTACTAGGCTGCATTCACCAAGACCCGTATTGAGCACAATTTGTCAGGGGTAACCTGTTGCACTCGATGGCTACTCTCTGAGTACTCCGGCACAGTTTGCATTGGCGGAGGTCACATCCCATTCGCCATTGCGTGTGCAGGTACTGACAAAGGCTCGGTGTACACGAAATCGGCCGGCATTAGCGAGCCCATCATCCAGCTTTGCATCTAGCTGTGACAGGATATTTACAGGTATTTGGTTACCGGTAAAAATTTCATGTGCCGGGTTGGTTGTATCCAACGCTTGAGCACTGTAACTGATCTTGTAATAGCCGTTGTACGGGTTCTTGGGACAGGTACCAGGACCACATTCCACATCTGTGGCAGAACCCACTGCAGACTGTGCTCCATCGAAATTACCACGGATGAAACCTGCCAGTGCCAGTTGCTGCCAGACACCTGCACGTTCACTGGAAGCATCGATACGACCGTTTCCATTACCGGGTGTTGCGGCGCTGTCTATTTGTGTGCGTGCACGGGAAAAATCACCAGGAATGGACCGGTAGCGTTCCTGAAACGAGTACCAGGCGCTGCGAATACCCGCCACTTCGCTACTGATGGAACGCACACGAGCGCTATCTATCAGTGCCTGGCCCTTGAACACCCCGCCAAGAATCAAGCCCATGATGACCAGCACAATGGCAATCTCTACCAGTGTGAATCCCGTCTGTTGACTGTTATTAGCGCACTTA
>CALKXZ010000378.1 GCA_938003775.1 uncultured Granulosicoccus sp.
AGTACAAATCCCAATGTCAGTACCAGATACCCCAGATGGATGACTTCAAATAGCACACCATCTCTGGAGCCTAGTGTGCGCTGATCTTCGGCCAGGTAGTACACAGCTGCCAGTGCCAGCAACAGCATAAGTCTGTATTGATTGAACAGCCGAAGCGCCTGCCAGTCGGGTACGTGAACCGATTCAGTGACAGGAAGAGGATGTTGTGTGGCGGTGCTTGCCGCCACCAGCTAAGCCGTGGATGCAGTCATAAGTAGCTGAAGAAACGCAAATTCCAGACCACGGGTACAGACTTGGCCCAGACTCTTCATGAAACGCCAAGTGCCTCAATAAAATGCCTGCCGACAGGGCTTCAATACCTGCCCGGGATCCAATGCTTGGATGCACGATTATCAAATCCACGGGTATTTGAGCAGATATCTAAGCCAGTGAGAGCCGACTGAATGCCAGGTGCCCTGTTACAGTGGCTGGGGAGTTGCGATTGAAAAGCCAAGCGGCGTCTCTTGCTAAGCCTGTTACATTCGTATTTACGCAGTTCTACAATCAGATATAACGGTCTAGCGTGAGTTTTCCACTGCTAAAACAATAAGTTATTACCTAACTTTGCAAGGCAGGATGTTTCGGATCGGTAGACTGCAGCACCCGCAATGTATCCTGCTGTAGATCCTGCTGCCCCAGCGACTCATAGGCTCCTGCCATCAGTGCCAGCGCATTCGGTACATGTTTGGAGCCGTCAAAGTGCTCCAGAATGTAATTGACTCTGTTGATTACTGCCACCATTGCGCCGCGCTGATAGTAAAATTGGGCCGTAATCAGCTCATGACGAGCCATCTCATTGCGTAAAAATGCCATGCGGGAGATTGCATCAACGGCGTATTTACTCTCTGGAAAGCGCCTGACTAACGTGTCGAACTCGCCGAAAGCTGCTCGCAGCCATTGTTGATTGACCTTCGCCATATCACGTGGGAAGACCCGTTCCATGGTGGATCCGCCACGCGAAAAGTGGCTGACACCCTTAATATAATAGGCGTAATCAACATTTTCACTGCGCGGGTAGAGTTTAATAAACCGGTCTGCGGCCCCGATAGCACTGTCGAACTCGTCCTGCTTCAGGTAGGCGTAGGCAACATCGAGCTGAGCCTGCTGCGTATAGGTGCCAAACGGGTAGCGGGCGCCTAACACCTCAAACGTATTGACGGCGGTTAGGAAATCGCCCTGATTCAAAGATCGCTTGGCCGAGCGGTATAGCTCCTCTGCAGTGCTCGTGTCTCTTGGTGCAGCGGGTTGAGTGGCACAGGCACTAAGAAATCCGCCTAATAAGGTGATTCCGAGCAACGTGACTGAGAGTAGGCGGGAGAACTTGAGTATCATCCACAAAGTATAGCTTACGAGTTTGCTTGGGAGTGACGCTTCAGCCAGATAGAATCGTCGCCCTGTGTTAGAACCTTGGCACGACGCCATTCCTACCCCCATGTTGCGGAGAATTACCCATTAGTAGTCAGCCCGGTAGCAGTGTGACGGTGCCAGAAGCCCAGGAGGCTGAGGGAGCCGTGCAGGCGCGGATCGAACCGAGCTGGAGTGGTAAGCGGCTCGATGCTGTGGCGGCTATGATCTTCAGCAGTTATTCACGTAGCCGCCTGCAGAGCTGGATAGTGGATGGTTATCTGACTGTCGATGGGCAGACTCGACGAAACAAAGACAAGGTATTAGGCGGTGAATTACTCTCATTGCAACTGCCTCCGGACTTGCTGGCCGATACCTTGGCCGATACAGATGATACGTCGCTGTCCAGCATGGTTGCACAGGACATAGAATTACCCATTGTGTTTGAAGACGAACACATTCTGGTCATTAATAAACCTGCTGGGTTGGTTATGCACCCGGCACCAGGTAATCGGCGTGGCACGTTATTGAATGGCTTGTTGCACCACTGTCCATCATTGGTCAACGTGCCCCGTGCTGGCATTGTGCATCGCCTGGACAAGGAAACATCAGGCCTGTGTGTGGTGGCACGCAGTCTTGAATCGCATACGCATCTGGTCAGACAATTGCAGGCTCGGGAGATGGGTCGAAACTACACGGCGGTAGCCATTGGTGATGTACCCATTAATGGCACCATTGATGCGCCTATTGGCAGGCACCCTCGTGATCGGAAACGTATGGCCGTTACTGACAATGGTAAGTCTGCGATCACACATTACGCCTGTATTGAACGCTTTTTGGGCTGTGCACGTATTGCAGTGAAACTAGAAACTGGCCGCACACACCAAATACGCGTTCACATGACACATGTCGGTCATGCCCTGGTTGGCGACCCGGTCTATGGGCGGCGCTTGGCCGTATTGCCTCGTCAGGTGGCAAACGTTGAGGCTGTTGCATCGTTCAAACGTCAGGCGTTACATGCCACACAGCTGTCGTTAATACACCCGGGTAGCGAGGAACCAATGACCTTTGATGCCCCTATGCCTGAGGATCTGGTTCATTTATGCGATGCCTTGCGTGCAACTGCTGAGCGGGCCTTAGTTGAAGGGCGTGAATGATGAAGCACCTCGGCATAAATCTCCCACCGACGCGAGAGAGTGCAACGTGTGGTAATCAGCGCAGATGGGTACGGTGCTTATTAGAGTGAATTGTGAATTTGATCAATCGAGAATGATTCGCCCAGACTGGCAGGTTGCCACTCATGTAAAGGCGTTTAGTACGACACGATTCGGTGGTGTTAGTGCCGCGCCATTTGATGCATTAAATCTTGGCTTGCATGTGGGTGATGATGAACAGGCAGTGCAAGAGAATAGAAAACGAGTGCAGCACGGCTGCGCGTTACCCTCTGCGCCCGTTTGGCTCAATCAGACCCACGGAACCACCGTGTATTCAGTGGGCAGTGAAACGATGAGCGCGATGCCCGAGCACGGTGTGGATGGATCCTGGACCGACCAACCGGATGCCGTACTGGCTGTTATGACAGCAGATTGCCTTCCTGTGCTGATTAGCGATGCAGCGGGAACCGCTGTAGCGGCTGTTCATGCCGGTTGGCGTGGTTTGGCTGCTGGTATATTAGAGAATACGTTGGCTCAGTTTGATACCAACGCGTCCTTGCACGCCTGGCTGGGGCCTGCCATTGGTCCATCGGCCTTTGAAGTTGGCGAAGAGGTCAGGGTGGCGTTTATGCAGCGTCAATCTTCACACGCTTCAGCGTTTACACCTGCCGGGTCTGAGGGTAAATATTGGGCTGATTTGTACGCGCTGGCTCGTGCAGAGCTACGGCAGACCCGGTCGATACAGGTAACTGGTGGCGACTATTGTACGTACCAACAATCAGGCCTGTTTTATTCGCACAGGCGCGATGGCGTGCGAAGTGGGCGAATGGCAACGCTGGTTTGGATTGATCAATCATCAGTACCAAAAAAGGGAACGTAATAGCCGGTTGAATTGACCAAGGACAACACTACCTTCTGGGCATCTACCGTAACGTGATTGTCTTTAGGAGAATCCGATGAGAATGGACAAACTGACCAGCAAATTCCAGCTGGCACTACAAGATGCACAATCGTTGGCCGTTGGCCGCGACCATCAATTTATTGAACCCGCTCACCTGATGATAGCCATGCTCGATCAGGACGGCAGTGGTGTGCGCCCGTTGCTAGCCCAATCGGGCGTCAATGTTAACGGCCTTCGAGTTGGACTTGATCAAGCCCTGGATCGATTGGCGAAAGTTGAAGGGGGCAGTGGCCAAATTCATGTGTCCAATGAGCTGGGGCGTTTACTAAACCTGACTGACAAAGCGGCTCAGCAACGTGGTGATCAATACATCTCGTCTGAGTTGTTTGTCGTTGCAGCTATTGAGGAGAAGAAAAATTCGTTGGCTGAATTACTGCTAAGCCATGGCGCTAATCTGGACGCAGTTAAGAAAACCATTGAAGAGATACAGGGTGGCCCTGTCACTGATCCCAATGCTGAAGATAACCGAAAAGCGCTGGAAAAATACACGATTGATCTGACCGAGCGTGCCGAGCAAGGCAAAATTGATCCGGTCATTGGTCGTGATGATGAGATCCGTCGTGCTATCCAAGTCTTACAGAGACGGACCAAAAATAATCCTGTCATTATTGGTGAACCAGGCGTTGGTAAGACAGCGCTGGTTGAAGGTCTGGCGCAACGAATTATTGATGGTGAAGTGCCCGACGGCATTCGTAATAAACGCGTGCTGTCGTTGGACATGGGCGCACTGATTGCCGGTGCCAAGTTTCGTGGTGAATTTGAAGAGAGACTTAAGTCTGTACTCAGTGATTTGAGTAAACAGGAAGGGCAGGTCATTCTGTTTATTGATGAGATTCATACAATGGTCGGTGCAGGAAAGGCCGAAGGTTCTATGGATGCCGGTAACATGTTAAAGCCGGCGTTGGCACGTGGCGAGTTGCATTGCATTGGTGCCACAACGCTGGACGAATACCGTCAGTACGTTGAAAAAGATGCCGCTCTGGAGCGCCGCTTCCAGAAAATTATCGTGGATGAACCATCGGTAGAAGACACCATCGCCATATTGCGTGGGCTCAAAGAGCGCTATGAAGTGCATCATGGTGTCGATATAACCGATCCTGCCATTGTCGCGGCAGCAACTCTGTCACACCGGTACATCAGTGATCGTCAGTTGCCTGATAAAGCGATTGACCTGATAGACGAGTCTGCTTCGCACATTCGTATGGAAATTGATTCAAAACCTGAAGAGTTGGATCGATTGGAGCGACGTATCATTCAGTTAAAAATTGAGCGAGAGGCTCTGGTCAAGGAATCTGATGAGGCGTCGGTTAAACGCTTGGCCATACTGGACGAAGACGTGGATGCGTTCGAAAGAGAACTGGCTGATCTGGAAGAGATTTGGAACGCCGAGAAAGCCACTGTGCAAAGTGCTGCGGGTATCAAAGAAGAATTGGAGCGGGTCAAGCTGGAATTTGAAACCGCGCGACGCGCGGGGGATCTTGCTCGTATGTCAGAGTTGCAGTATGGGCAAATACCTGCGTTGGAGAAATCACTTGCTGAGGCATTAGACAGCACCGGTGATCAGGAAATGACGTTACTGCGCACGAAAGTCACCGCTGATGAAATCGCTGAAGTGGTTGCCAAGTGGACTGGGATACCGGTTAGCAAGATGATGGAGGGCGAGAAAGATAAGCTGCTTCGAATGGAGAAAGAGCTTGGCAGGCGGGTCGTGGGTCAGTTGGAAGCGGTGCAGGCTGTGTCAGATGCGATACGACGATCCCGTGCCGGGTTGTCTGATCCGCATCGCCCTATTGGCTCGTTTTTGTTTCTGGGGCCTACCGGTGTGGGTAAGACCGAGTTGACCAAAGCATTGGCAGGTTTCATGTTTGATGCCGATGATTCCATGGTACGTATAGACATGTCTGAGTTCATGGAAAAACACTCGGTCGCCAGATTGATCGGTGCGCCTCCGGGTTACGTGGGTTATGAAGAAGGCGGCTATCTGACTGAGGCAGTTCGGCGTAAGCCCTATTCTGTCATCCTGCTCGATGAGGTGGAAAAAGCTCACAGTGATGTGTTCAATATTCTGCTGCAAGTGCTGGACGATGGGCGCCTGACCGACGGGCAGGGACGTACGGTTGATTTTAGAAACACCGTGATTGTTATGACCTCGAACTTGGGCAGCCATGTTATTCAGGAGCTTTCTGGTGGCGACAACTACGCATCCATGAAAACAGCTGTCATGGAAATTGTTGGACAGCATTTTCGGCCTGAATTTATCAACCGCGTTGATGAATCTGTCGTGTTCAAACCGTTATCACGAGAGAATATTCGCTTGATAGCTGGCATACAAGTCAATCAACTGGCGAAACGTTTGGCGGCTCGTGAACTGACACTGGTGATCACTGATGCGGCGCTGGATCGTCTTGGCGAAACTGGATTCGATCCTGTTTATGGTGCTCGTCCGTTACGACGGGAGATCCAGCAACAGTTGGAAAATCCGCTGGCACAATACATTCTCAGTGGAGAGTTTGTGGCAGGTGATACCGTTTACGTGGATGCCTCTGGCGAGGAGCTGGTGTTCAGTAACACCGAAGCGGCACCTGCTGTGGCTATGGTTCACTGATCTGTTTGCTAAGCTGGCGTATTAAGTTTATGTACGAAGTTCATGTACAAAGCCTGTGTACTAATCTAGCTCATTGAGCAGGCGTGCAAGTCCGACACTTCGTGTCGGACTTGCCACCCAATCTAGCCCTGCGATAGCCAACGTTACGCCACCCAAAGAAGCCAACGTTATGCT
>CALKXZ010000379.1 GCA_938003775.1 uncultured Granulosicoccus sp.
CCAGTGCCGTGTAGATGCTGTCTGCAAACCAAAACAGACAAAGAAACAGGATGCCCACGGCCAGCAGCATCTTGAGCAATCTGTCTCTAAGCTCAATGAGGTGCGATAGAAATCCCTGTTCTTCTTGGACTGCTGAGTCTGAACTTGCCATGGTTATCAGATGGTGCGCGATGGACGCAGGATTAATTGCCTGATTCGGTGCCGGTGCGATCCATGCCATCAGAACGACTGGAGGCATTGTTGGCGGCTGGTGCTCCGCCATCAGTGGACGCCGACGAACGTGCATCCGTTTGTTCGTTAGACGTAACCGCGCTTTGAGACCGTGTGGTTGATGTTGCTGTAGGCATTGCAGAATCTGTTTGCGTCACATCATTGCTACCGCTTTCACCGGCCTCATTAACGCTTGTCTCCATTTGTTTCAGATTCTTCCTTGCTCCCTGCACAGCTTGCTGCGAAGTTGTTTCAAAATCTTTTTTCGCCGTATGCACCATCTCCTTCAATTCATTTATTTGCTCGCGCTGATCACCAATGAGCTTTTTTAGGTCGCCCGATTCTAATTCTGAAGCCAGATCAGTTTTCACACCACGCACGAAGCGCTGGAGTTTGCCTATCCATTGCCCAGCGGTACGCGCCACGGCAGGCAGTCGCTCTGGGCCGATCACCACAAGCGCCACAATACCGATTAACAGCAATTCGGTGAAACCTACGTCAAACACGTCAGCTCAACCTAACAGTTAGGCTCAATGGTATCAGGTAGATTTTTGATCATCTGTCTGACGCATGACAGTGGCGTCAGATTGATCGCTACCGTCCTCCAATTCAGCAGGTGTGGCGTCTTGATCCTTAACGGCCTGCTTGAAACCCTTCACCGCTGAACCGAGATCACCACCTAGATTCTTGAGGCGCTTGGCACCAAAAATCAGTACCACTATTACCAGGATAATTAGTAGCTGCGGAACACTTGGCATACCCATAATTTTCTCTCTATTAATCTATTTACTAGCACGAGCGGCTTTTTCGGCATGACCCGAAACACCTTCGCGACGTTGTAGTTCGTCCAGTATGTCTGACGGCCCAAGCCCTTTGGCACTCATCAAAACCAACATGTGAAACCACACGTCAGCCGCTTCCGAGACCAGATGGTCCGTATCGTTACCTTTGGCCGCCAATAAAAACTCGACAGCTTCCTCCCCTACTTTCTTCAATATGGCGTCTTCACCACCCTGAAACAAGCTCGCTGTGTAAGAAGCAGATGCATCACTATGGCGCCGAGCGTCGATCTGCGCACTCAGTCGGTCCAACACCTCGTTCATATCCTAGCCTCTTTAACGCCTTCACATCACAGTGATTGAACGCGAACAACCCCAACGTGTGACCTGCCATGACTTAATTGGTGATATTCAGTGCAATTTTCCGGACTCCTTGCCCACATCCCTATTGCAAACAAGCAAATGGACGACAATAAAACGTCACCTTCCCAAAAGACAGCTACTGGTCGTAAATCAAATCAGCCGATTTGATAATCGGCTCACATATTTCCCACTGCCCCTGATCAGACAATTTTCGAAAAAAACAGTGGTGTCGCCCAGTATGACAGGCGATTCCACCCTCTTGTTCAACACTGAGCAGCAACACATCGCCGTCGCAGTCCAGTCTGATCTCTCTGATTCTTTGCACGTGCCCAGACTCCTCACCCTTGCGCCAAAGACGTTGACGAGAGCGCGAGAAGTATACCGCCCGGCCGGATTCAACGGTCTCGCTCAATGCTTCGGCATTCATCCACGCCACCATCAACACCTGCCCAGATTCAACATCCTGGGCGATCGCGGGAATCAGACCGGATTCATTGAAAACCACTGCATCAAGCATGAAAAATCAATCGCTTATAATCATAATCTTTGAGCGATTATTCTAACCGATAGTGGTCTCGCAGTAGATCTGTTTATACGGTTTAGGGCGCCAGCTGGGAAAACCCGACGCATCCTCTTACTGGACAATTTGCACCACCTCGGTTGCAAGCGCCATGACACGTTGCTGGGCGTATGTTCCTAATGCCAGTCAGTTGTCGAAACGCTGGGAGACTGACGCGGTAAGCGCAACTGACTTGAGGTCGAGTACAGAATCTTAAGACGCACAGTTTGCCGCTATCCCCGAACTTCGATCGACTCAGATGCCATATGCGCCTTTGCCTGTGCAATGGTGTACTCACCAAAATGAAAAATACTCGCAGCCAGCACAGCATCGGCCCCACCTTTGAGTACGCCATCACTCAAATGCTGAAGATTTCCCACACCACCGGAGGCAATGACAGGTATCTCAACGGCATCAGTGATAGCACGAGTTAATTCAAGGTCAAATCCGACTTTGGTGCCATCACGATCCATGCTTGTCAATAATAATTCACCCGCGCCGTATTCGGCCATTTTCACTGCCCAATCGATCGCATCAATACCAGTGCTCTTTCTGCCTCCGTGAGTGAATATCTCCCAACGAGGTGATTCACCGGATGCAGATACACGCTTGGCGTCAAGCGCCACAACAATACATTGCGAACCTACCTTCTCAGTTGCCTCGCGTACCAGCCCGGGCCGGATGACTGCCGCCGTATTAATTCCAACCTTGTCTGCCCCTGCGTTTAGCAATCGGCGTACATCGCCCACTTCTCGAATACCGCCACCGACCGTCAATGGAATAAAAACCTGTGACGCCACTGCCTCGACCACATGCAGGATCGTCTCACGGTTATCAGAGCTGGCCGTGATATCCAAAAAGGTAATCTCATCTGCACCGGCATCGTTATAGCCCTTGGCCACATTGACGGGGTCGCCTGCATCTCTGATTTCAAGGAATTTCACCCCCTTGACGACCCTACCTGCATCGACATCCAGGCACGGGATGATTCGCTTGGCTAATCCCATGTCAATGAACCTCAGCGCTGTTTACGGCCCTATCCGATAGCTGTTGAGCGGCACTCAAATCGATAGTGCCCTCATACAATGCTCGCCCGACAATCGCACCCGATATTCCGCGATGCCGCTGCTCGATCAGTGCTTCGATATCAGACAGTGTCGTAACGCCACCTGAGGCTATAACCGGAATAGACACGGCATCGCTCAGTGCAGCGGTGGCTTCTGTGTTGACACCTTGCATCATGCCGTCTCGGCTGATGTCAGTGTAGACGATCGCACTGACGCCAACATTTTCGAATCGCTGCGCCAACGAGATTGCGGAAACACTGCTAGCTTCAGCCCAGCCTTCGGTGGCCACGTAGCCGTCTTTGGCGTCAAGACCGACAATAATATGGTCGGGAAAATGCGTGCACAAAGTATCAACAAATTCGGGTTGTTTCACCGCCAGCGTACCAATGATCAAATAGCGAATCCCGGCCTCGATATAAGTCTTTGCTGTATCGATTGAGCGGATACCGCCACCGATCTGCACCGGCACATCACCACAGGCATCGCAGATATCCCTTACAACCTGGGCATTCCTGGGCTCACCTGCAAACGCACCATCCAGATCAACGAGGTGGATACGCCGCGCTCCTTCTGCCAGCCAGCGCTTGGCAACCGCAACTGGATTTTCATCAAAGAGTGTGTCGTCCTCCATCCTGCCTTGACGCAGGCGCACACACATTCCGTCCTTCAGGTCTATGGCAGGGATTATCAGCATGGGGGTATTGTTCCGTGATTACATAATGTTTCAATGGGAAACCAGTTCATACTAGACCGTTCCACTGCGTAAAATTCTTGAGTAATTGAAGGCCATTGGCAGCGCTTTTTTCTGGGTGAAACTGACACGCAAACAAATTAGGCTGCGCCACCGACACGGCAATGTCGTGCCCGTATCGACACGTGCCTGTGATCACCCCAGTATCATCAGGAACGCAGTAATAACTGTGCGCAAAGTAGAATCGCGAGTCGTTGTCAATGCTGCTCCACAAGGGATGTTCGCAGGTCTGAGACACTTGACTCCAACCCATATGCGGAACCTTCAGTCGCTGCTGCTCATCAACTAGCGGATCGGCAAAGCGTACGACCCGCCCCGGCACGATACCCAAACAATCCACACCTGCATTTTCATCGCTGGCACTGAGCAGAACCTGAAAGCCCATACAGATACCCAGAAAGGGACGCGAGTCAACAACATCTAAAATAGTGTCAGCCAAATCGTGATCTCGAAGCGCGGCCATACAATCCGCTGCTGCACCCTGACCCGGACATACGATGCGATCCGCAGAGCGGATGACGCTAGCATCTGCACTGACCACGACCTCGTCATCCGGTGCCACGTGCTCAATGGCCTTGGATACGGAACGTAGGTTGCCCATGCCATAGTCAATGACAGCAATTCGTTGCATGATACGACTCGATAATAGCTAAGCTGGTCCGGCTGAAGCGGGACGTATGAAAGTGGCAGGCTCCGTCAACTCAAGACAGACTGCCCTTGGTTGATGGCATGGCACCGATTGCCCGCTCATCGATTGTGCAGGCGATACGCAGAGCTCGACCAAACGCCTTGAACAGTGTTTCGATTTTGTGATGATCATTCACACCACGTAAGACGTCCATGTGAATGGTGGCCTTAGCATGATTGGCAAAGCCTTGGAAAAACTCTGACGTCAGATCAACATCAAAATTGCCCACACTGGGACGCCTAAAGTCAGCGTGAAAATGAAGACCAGGTCGTCCTGAAAAATCGATAACAACCCTGGACAACGACTCGTCCAACGGCACATACGCATGGCCGTATCGTTGAATACCTGACCTGTCGCCTAGCGCCTCTGCAAATGCCTCGCCTAACGAGATTCCAATGTCTTCAACACTGTGGTGATCGTCGATCTGGGTATCGCCCTGACAGTCGATATTTATATCAAACAGCCCGTGGCGAGATACCTGATCGAGCATGTGCTCCAAAAACGGAACACCGGTAGCAAATGTACTGTTGCCTTGTCCATCCAGGCTCAGCTCCACGGCTATAGAGGTCTCCAGCGTTTTCCGCTGCACTTTCGCTCTGCGACTGGCCACCAGCAAACTCTCCGCAAAAGCGCCGGAGCATAACACCCTCGCCGCGTCACCAGACAAAGGACATGACGATCTCGTTCACAATTGTGCCGTTATTCGCAGGAGGCGCGTGGGGGCTTTTTAGCAGACATCCGTGTTGCGTCGAGCCTGGTTGGTATAAGACACCCATAAACTAAGCCATCAGATCCAGATCGGGAATATGTTGCCAAAAGCAGTTTCCAGGCAAATATTTCGCATACAAATCAAATGGTTACAAATTTTCTCCTGCCCATTCAATCAACCACACTGGTCTGTATCCAGAATGTCGTCGGGCCGTCATTAACCAGCGCGACCTGCATATTTGCGCCAAACACACCTATTGCTGGATCGACGCCCATGTGTTTGACCGCCTCCACCAATGCATCGAATAGCACGGCAGCCTGCTTCGGAGCAGCGGCAGTCGAAAAGCCGGGTCTGCGCCCTTTGTGGGTGTCTGCTGCCAACGTGAACTGAGGTACCAGCAAAAGCTGCCCACCTGATCCTTGCAGGTCCAGGTTCATCTTCCCAAGCGCGTCAGAAAATAGGCGGTAGGTGAGCACTCTTTGAGCCAAATGGCTCGCTGATTTATGGGTGTCTGATGTTTGCACACCAATCAAGGCCAGCATTCCAGCTTGAATGCTCGCTGTAATGCGGCCTTCGACGCTGACGGAAGCTGAGCTAACGCGTTGGATCAGTGCAATCATGGTGGAGCTCTCAGTGAGGCACATTGTTAGGGGTAACGATGAAAGTAGGAAAATTCCTACACAAATATCAGTATTTTCTGACAAAAAAATGCGGAACTTCTGATAGTAATCCGTAGCTGATCTCTTGATAATTCACTCGTGGTCAGGAACAACCACACACAGGGAAGTATCAAGGACGATGTAAATCAACACGGATGTTCGACTCAATGATGAGTTGCATGTTTGATGACCACATCAACCTGAGGAGCCAGGATGGTTCAGCCCGGCCAGGATGGCCGGGTGTTTTGGCCTTAGTACACGGGCCAACCACTCGACTTCAACCAGCCCTACCCAGGTCCTAACACTGTTCCCAGGGCAACCCTTCGAATCTCCAACCTGCCACTGTGTTGCGATGGTGCTGATCATCCAGCGGTCCCTCGAATCCGCCGCTGACGACAAAAATATCGGTTAGCCCCTGCCCGACGAGTAAATTGGCGGCATCCTGGGAACGGTTACCACTTCTACAGATTAGAAGCAGCGGAGATGAGACACGCGAATTGGCCGACACACGGCCCAGTAAGGCCTTACGAACATTAGCGACAAACGAGGCGTTGATAGTCCAATCCGGTGCATCGATCCACGGCACGTTCACCGCACCACGTGGATGACCGATCATCAAAAATTCCATATCTGAACGGACGTCAATCAGAGTGACACCGGGGTCTGACTGCATACTGGCCCATGCATCTGATGGCGATATCAATTCACAAAGCTCAGCTATATCCGCCATGCGCATCTCCGTTAATCACTGCGACAAAGTTAGCCGCATTCTAACCAACATAAGCCGAGTGATTTATTAAAGGATTATGCGCAGAGTGCGTTGACAAATGGACTGGTTAGGCCCCAACAAGCCAATACGCAGCGAATGCATGGAGCGCTCTAACAGTGATAATGACAACGAGCTTTTCAAAGCAATGGTTCTATGAATCAACCGTACAACCCACTTAAGGCTACTATAGTGCTAGCCCTCCCTTTGTGATGCAAATGCATGTCTGCGAAGTTCATCAGTGTGCTGGCCCTTGTCCTGAGCCTGTTACCGCTGAGCACAAATCAAGCTGCAGGTTCCCTAGCAGGCCGCATTATCTGGATATGCCGCGCTCGTGCTCGCCGCATAACGGAGATTAATCTAAGGCTGTGTTATCCCAATCTGTCAGAGAATGACCGACGGAAACTGGCTTTCGAAAGTGTTTTGGAAACCGGCCGGCAGTTGACTGAATCGGCTTGGGTATGGCATCGACCTGTACAGCAGTCGCTTGATCGAATCGTCGAAATTCGTGGTGAAGAGCACCTGACATCAGCCAGCGAATCGTCAAAGGGCCTGATCGTGGTATCGCCCCACATCGGCAATTGGGAGCTGTGTACGCTCTTGATGTCCAGAACGAACACCTTCACGTACCTCTACCGAAGCCCACGCAACCGCGTGATGGATGACCTACTTATAAAATGGCGTGCCCATCTGGGCGGCCAACCGGCCAGGTTAGACACAGCCGGTATTCGCGAGGCGCTTCGCGTGTTGAAAAATGGCGATAGACTAGGCATTTTGCCTGACCAGGAACCCGATTTTCAAAACGGGGTGTATGCACCGTTTTTCAATGTGCCTGCACTGACAATGACACTGCTGCCAAAACTGGCTCGTCGAAGTAAGGCGCACGTACTTTTTTTTGTCGTGGAAAGACTGCCAAACGCGCACGGTTGGCGTCTGCACATACTTCGCGCCAACCCCCGGATAAGCAGCGCCAATCTGGAAGAAGCCACAGCAGCGGTCAACACAGATGTAGAGCGTTGCATAGAGATTTGTCCCAGGCAATATCTGTGGAATTACAAACGCTTCAGTACGTTAAAAGATGGGTCGCGTCGGTATTACAAGTGATACGCGTCTAACACCAACGTACGGGCGTTGCTCGTAAGCATCGCCCCACAACTGAAGTAGATGGCACAGTTGGGAATATTTGTGCACTGAGACAAACAACGGGCTTGCATAACGACGGATAAATCCTCACACTTATGCTGTCTGTGTAGACGACAGACACACGAATGATGACTCAACGGGGTGCCTCACGGCTGAGAGTCTGGTAATAGCTTTACCAGCACAACCCGCAGAACCTGAACCGGTTAGCACCGGCGTAGGGATTGAGTTGTAGTACCTTCGCCAGGTCATCATCCACAGCTAATACTGTCAACAATGGATATGACCACTGTGAACAAGACGACCAATTCTGTATTTTTCCATCCAACCGCAAACGCGCTTCAACGATCGCTTTTCATTACCTTGTTGATCGCGTTCAGCATGCTGATCTCAACAACAAGTATCGCCGCTGAGAAGCGTTTGTTAACCGTCTATACCTACGATTCATTTACCGCTGAGTGGGGACCTGGACCCGCTATCAAAGCAGGTTTCGAGGAACAATGCGGTGACTGCACCATTGAGTTTGTCGCGCTGGACAGTTCGGCGGGTATTCTTAATCGTGTTCAGTTAGAAGGAAAAAACACACGGGCAGATATTGTTCTTGGCCTGGACACTAATTTGATGGCCATTGCCGAAGACACTGGATTACTGGCTGAATCAGGTGTCGACACCAACGCTCTAACACTGCCTGTTGAATGGTCATCGAAAACATTCGTACCCTATGACTACGGTTACTTTGCCTTCGTTTATGACAGTGAGGCACTCACGGCACCACCAACAAGCTTTGAAGAGCTAATCAATGCGCCAGACGATGTAAAAATTATCGTTCAAGACCCACGAACCAGCACGCCGGGACTTGGCCTGTTACTGTGGTTGAAATCCGTCTATGGTGATGAGGCTGCTGCAAAATGGACAGCCCTGCAGCCGCGTATACTCAGCGTCACCAAAGGCTGGAGTGAAGCCTACTTTTCATTGTTTTTAAATGGCGAAGCTCCGATGGTTCTCAGTTACAGCACGTCACCGGGTTATCACATGGAAGTCGATAAAACAGAGCGCTATCAGGCGGCGGCATTTAAAGAAGGCCATTATTTACAGGTAGAGGTCGCCGCCTTACTCAAGCGCTCACCCAATGCTGAGTTAGGCCGCGAGTTTTTGGCCTACTTAATCGATACTGATGCGCAAAGTACTATTCCCCTGGGTAACGTTATGTATCCGGTAATCGATCTTGAGGAGCAACTGCCAGAATCATTTAACAAGCTGATTTCCCCCGCCAGCACACATTTGTTTAGTCCCGATCAAGTGCGAGACAATCGCAAACAATGGATCGATGAATGGCTAGAGGCATCCACAACTCGTTGAGTCCTGATGCAAACTTAACGGCTACAACGCGAGGTGTTCCCTGGTGGCTCACCGGGGCCCTAGCCCTCTTTATTATCGCACTTCTCACGTTGCTCCCGCTGGCTGCCATGATTGTCGAGGCGGGAGATATTGACTGGGCAGGCACACTTGGCAACACCTATATACAAAGAGTTGTCTGGTTCAGTGTGACACAGGCAACTTGGTCAACCGTGTTAGCCCTTGTCAGTGCTATACCGGTTGCTTTGGCACTGTCACACAAGCAAATTTTCATTGGTCGCAATTTAATAGTGGCGCTGTTCAGCCTGTCACTGGTTATACCCACTATTGTGGCAATTTACGGAATCGTTGCTGTTTTTGGCCGAACAGGATGGATTAGCTCGGCGTTAAGCACGTTTGCTTGGGAACCGTTAAATTTCTATGGCTTGCCAGGCATTCTCATTGCTCATGTGTTTTTCAACATGCCACTGGCCGCTCGCGTCATTCTAGTTAGCCTACAAGGCATACCGCAAGAACAGTGGAGACTAGCCAGGCAAATTGGCATGGGGCCCATTGCACTATTCAGATTCATCGAATGGCCTGCTATTCGTGGACAAATCCCCAGCCTTGCTTTGTTGATTTTTACTCTGTGCTTCACCAGCTTCGCTATTGTGATGACGCTAGGCGGTGGGCCACGTGCCACCACTATAGAAGTAGCTATATACCAGTCACTGCGATTCGACTTTGATATTTCACAAGCTGTTGCGCTTGCCAGTATCCAGTTGCTGATCTGTATCGGACTCATGGCCCTAAGCACCTTAGTGAAACACAACCGCGACTTGCATAACGTTGCGTTCGCCGCGCTGCCAAAGGATCATCAAACACGTCACCAACACGCTTTAAACAGGCACCTGTCGGGCAAATCGATAATCAACATGTTGCACTGGATGATAATTATTGTTGCCTCTGTCTTTGTGCTACTACCCATACTGGCACTCATTCTATCGGCCATCAATCCAACAACACTCAGCGTCCTATCTGATCACAACACACTACGTGCATTGCTCAACACAATAATTGTCTCTCTCATCTCCGCGCTCATAGCGGTACTACTCGCAATTTTCCTACTACTCAGCACACGGCACTTACGTATACGACTGTTAAGAGAAAAAAGCGGACAGTGGTTACAACTGGCTGGCAACGTAATTCTGGTGCTTCCACCTTTAGTGATAGGCACCGGTTTATTTCTGTTGTTAAGACCTTTCGCTGACGTATTTGCTCTGGCATTGGTACTGGTCATTGTAATCAACAGCCTGATGGCGCTACCGTTCGCCTTACGGGTGCTAGACACACCGATGACAAATGCAGCCAATCAGCATGATCGGTTACTTCAATCCCTGGGTTTATTCGGTTGGAATCGTTGGCGCTGGATAGACTGGCCTCAACTTAGACAACCGATTGGCCTGAGCATGGCAATATCAGCAACCTTGTCAGCTGGAGATTTGAGCGCCATTGCGCTTTTCGGCTCAGAGCAAATTCGTACATTACCGTTGCTGCTTTACCAGCGTATGGGGAGCTACCGCCTGGAGGAGGCGGCGGTTACTGCTGGCATGCTGTTGTTGCTCTGTCTGACATTATTTATGAGCCTCCAGTTGCTTATAGGGGGGCGAACACATGTTGAAGCTTGATCAGTTGTGTATCACTTTAGGTCAACAATACTGGCGATTCGACTTAGCCTTAGACCCAGATGGTGTCTATGCTTTGCTAGGGCGAAGCGGGTCAGGCAAAAGCACCCTGCTAAATCTGATTGCAGGCTTTTTAGATCCAGATTCAGGTGATGTTCTCTGGAACGGCCATTCCATTGCCCACTTAGAACCAGCAGCACGCCCTGTTACAACTCTCTTTCAACAACACAATCTTTTCTCACACCTCAGTGTCTATCAAAACATTGGACTAGGCATAACCCCCAATCTAAACCTTAACTCAGCACAACGCGCGGACATATCACGAATACTAGTAGACGTGGGACTTTCAGGTTTTGAGCAAAAGCGACCAGGCGCTTTGTCTGGCGGTGAACAACAACGTGTTGCGCTGGCTCGATGCTTGTTGAGAAACCAGCCCCTTCTGCTGCTCGATGAACCATTCAGCGCACTCGACGCAACAACTCGCCAGGAAATGATCAACCTACTGCGTAAACTAATAAACAAATACCGTCTTTGCGTGATTATGGTCACTCATGATGAAGACGATGTCATGACGATGAAGGCAAAAATTATAAGATTGGAAAACGGTACAGTAACGCTCACATAGGGCGACGCAAACCCGGCAATTATTGTCGCCAGAGTCAAGACTCACATTAAACATGCTATAACACGATGATTGCGATGGTTTCAGCTAACACGCAAACGCCTTAACCCCACGAAAGGTAAGCAAAGATATTACAGCACCAAAAGCATGGCGCTACGTGATCTGCGACAAGCCTTGCCTATTCAGGCCATCTTTGTCTGAGCACTGTGATGAGTGAAAAATTGCGTCATGACACTGATCAGCTTATCCAATTGTCCTCTGGAAACATCACAATGCGTGACCAGCCGGCATGAACGACCGTGCGCAGACAACAGTATATTTTCCGATTTCGCCGCAGCGACTAGATCATCACCGCAGGCATGATCAAAATCAAGCCAGACCATATTGGTCTGCGTCCATTCTTTACGCACAGTCAATCCCACCAATCCGTCCAAATTATCAGCCAGGTATTGCGCATTGGCATGATCCTCATGCAGGCGTTCAACACCCTCTGTAAGAGCAATCTTACCGGCAGCCGCTAACATGCCAACCTGACGCATTCCTCCACCGGTGACTTTGCGCCAGCGATTCGCTTGCTTTATAAATGGTTCACTACCCAGCAAAAGCGATCCAATCGGTGCACCCAATCCTTTTGATAGGCACAATGAAACCGAGTCAAAGCATTGTGCAATGTCTTTGAGCGTGGCACCCAGCTTGACAGCGGCATTCGCCATCCGAGCACCGTCCAGGTGCAGGAGCAGTTTTTGTTCTCGGGAAAAAGCATGCGCAGCCTTCATACTGTTTAGGCTTTGAACACGACCGTGTTGTGTATTTTCTAGACACAATAATCGTGTTCTTGCAAAATGCACGTCATCTTCCTTGATAACTGCTCGCACATCACTCAGTGCTATTTCGCCATTAGCTCCAAACGGCACAACCTGCGGCTGAATACCACCAAGCGCCGCCGCACCACCTCCTTCATATTTATACGTATGAGCTTGGTCACCCACAATATATTCGTCGCCACGTTGACAGTGTGTTAACAGGGCAACAAGATTGGATTGAGTACCCGTAGGCATAAACAGAGACGCTTCGTGGCCGAGTAGATCGGCTGCATATTCCTGTAATTCGTTGACTGTCGGATCATCACCATAGACGTCATCACCAACTGGAGCTGCGTACATTGCCTGGCGCATTGCCTCAGAGGGTCGAGTCACTGTGTCGCTTCTCAGGTCGATAATGTCATTCATAATGTGTTGTCTTTGTCAGAGTAAAAACCAGCAAACCTGTTCAGTTCTTTTCTCCGGAATTAGAAACCTGGCCCCACTTGTGGCTTAATGCCAAGGTATTCG
>CALKXZ010000380.1 GCA_938003775.1 uncultured Granulosicoccus sp.
CTTCTTAGCAAGACTTTCCGGCCTTGTCACTCCCCGGAGCTGCGCAAACCACCTACCGTAAAATTTGTGGCACCCGTGGGACCTCGTTCAGACTGCTATTGCTTTCCGGCGAATGTGCGCGCTTTTACTCCGGCACATACAGGAGTGTGACGTGCTCTTACATTTGTGGACCGGAACCAATGATGCGTGTCGTTGAGCAGTCGCTCAAAGATCATAATCAAAGCGATGACAAAATTAGGTTTGAACTGTTCGACAGTGGACAACCAGGACGCGCCAAACAACCTGCAAGCATTTCGGATCAAGTCAATAAGGGAATTCCAGCCCAAGTGACATTGGGAGGCGGGACTCGAAACTTTGTTATGAAACGTGATAGTAGCTTGCTGGCTGCGGCATTAGACAACGCATTGGATGCACCCTATGCGTGTCGAGCCGGAGTTTGTTCAACCTGCAAAGCTAAAGTATTGGATGGTGAAGTGGAGATGGTCGCTAACCATGCACTGGAGGACTATGAGGTGGAGGCTGGATACGTTTTAACTTGCCAATGTTACCCGGTGTCGGACAAAGTCGTTTGGGACTACGATCAAGCAGGCCACTAGTTTTTTTTGCGTATACCATCAAGTGTTAAATCACAAATAAGTTTTGCGTATTTTATGCGAGCTTGTTTATCCTTTTTCTCATTCCACATGTAGTACCAATTGAGCATTCCGAATACAGACATGGTTATGGATCGTTGCTTGGTTGCGTTCTTACGGCCCGCACTGGGTGTTGTTGCGGCAATCAGCAACGTCATCTGTCGCACCAGGTCTAATTGATAGCCTTTTAACACAGCCTGCTTGGCCTCTGTTAGTTGTGTCATTGCACTGAGCTGGAGTTGGTGCTCGTTGTCAGCTCCTTCATAACTGAGCAATAACTCTTTAACCGTTATTCTAAAACGAGCTTCTGGATCTTGCGTGTCGTATTCGAGAAATAGTATTTTGTCCCGCAAGGCGGACAAATAATTGTCCAAAATTCCAAATAGCAAATCATCCTTACTGGCGTAGTAGTGATAAATATTTGCTTTGGAAATGCCACACGCTTCTGCCACAGAAACCATGCTCGCTCTGTCAAAGCCTTCTACGGCAAACACGGATGCTGCTTGCTTTAGAATCTTCTGGCGTTTGGTGTCGTGATTTTTTGCTAGTGCTCTAGCCACTGCATTCAGATTCCAGATTGCTGGCTACGACTGAGTAGCACTCTATTGAAATGATTCTAATCAGCATACATTTTTTACACGTTGTGAATCACACTGGGACTACGAAAGGAAGAATTATAGTCATTAATGGCCACAAAAATTGGGCTTACGCTTGGCTAAAAATGAGGATACACCTTCAGCGTAGTCTGCACTTTGTCCGCATATCTTCTGCGATTGCGCTTCCATGTCGAGCTGTTGGTCAAGGTCGTTACTGTTGGCAGCTCGAATGGCCACTTTTGTATGTGCGAAACCCGTTGTTGGTCCCTCAGAGAGTTGCATCGCGAGATCACGCGCCTCATTAAGTAGTTTTTCGCCCGGAACCGCTCTCCAGATCATTCCCCAGTCCTCGGCCTTTTCTGCACTCAACGGGTAGGCGGTTAAGGTCAGTGCCTTTGCGCGTGCTTCTCCCAACAGCTGTGTCAGAAACCATGTCCCACCACTATCCGGTACAAGGCCAACGTTAGCAAATGACTGAATAAACTTTGCACTATCCGCAGCAATTACGATGTCACACGCTAACGCCAAGTTGACACCGGCTCCCGCTGCTACGCCATTGACAGCGCACACAACAGGCATTGGCAAGGAGCGTATAAGCTTTATCAGTGGGTTGTAGAATTGAGTCAATGTTTGGCTTAAGTCGGGTGGGCCGTCCATGGTGGATGGATCTCGATCAGCTAAATCCTGACCTGCACAGAAACCTCGGCCAGAACCTGTGAGCAATATCGCTCTCGCACGAGTATCGCGGGCCTGCTCCATAGCTTGATACAAAGCCACATGCATCTCTTCATTGAAGCTATTTAATCGTTCCGGTCGATTCAGGGTGATTTCGACGAGATCAGCTCTACGTTCGACAAGTACAGTATTACTCATTATTTAGTTACTCAATTGATCATGCTGCTCATTCGGTTGCCAATATCATGCGCCTATTATAATAGTCCAGATGGTCGTATTTGTACAATAAATATAAGTCTTTAGTAGGCACAAATATTCATGACTAAAATGATGCGATGTTGGGGAATCCGTTCATATTATTTCTATAATAGATTAATAGTTAATTATATACATTATTGATTCCATCAATATGCATGCATAGTTCTCTTAAAACACAAGAGAGTGAATCGATCTTCATATTTCTTGATATACTCGACCGAATGGTCGAATAAAGAATCTTACTCATGAGCTCTAGCCGATGACTAACAATAAAGTCTCTGTCTATATGCAAGATCAATACGCGATTGTTCGGATCAACAATCCTCCAGTCAACGCCGCCTCCTCAGCCGTTAGGCTGGGCCTTATGGAAGCCATTTCTCGTGTAAATAGCATGGAGGTGCGAGCCGCAATTTTAATTTGCGAGGGAAAGACGTTTATCGCAGGCGGTGATTTAAAGGAGTTTGATCAGCCTGCAGTAGAACCACATTTGCCCGATGTGGTTCTAGCGATTGAAGACAGTGATATTCCATTTGTTGCTGCTATGCACGGTTCAATTTTAGGTGGTGGTTTCGAAATTGCACTGGGATGCTCTTGGAGAATTTCCACAGTTTGTGCACGTTTTGGATTTCCTGAAGTCAATGTAGGCCTGGTGCCTGGTGCGGGCGGCACACAACGCTTACCAAGATTGGTTGGGTTACGAACTGCTATGGAGTTGTGCACTACAGGCAAACATGTCTCCGCACAGACAATGTTTGACGATGGCGGGCTTGATAAAATTGTCGATACTGAACATCTCCTGGAGTCGGCAATAGGGTTTTTGGAACAATGTGGTCCGCGCCCAATGAAAGTCAGAGACATGAGTGTTGATCTGGTGTCGGATGAACTTCTCTCCACTCAGCGCTGCGGTGTTGAGAAAAAAGCAAAGGGACAAGCTTCGCCACTTCACAATTATGATTGCTTATTGTCTTCCTTTTTACCGTTTGAGCAAGGGCAACTGCAAGAGCGTGCGCTGCATTTGGCATTGCGCCAATCAGATGAGAGCAAGGCTCTCAGACATGCGTTTTTCGCAGAACGCATTGTTGCTAACCCTCACCGCATCAAGGGGGTGAGAGCCGAAGCTGTTGCCTTTATTGGCGTTGTTGGCGGCGGCCTAATGGGATCAGGAATAGCGACATCATTGCTCAATGCAGGTTACTCGGTCGTTGTTCTTGAGCAAACAACTGAAGCTGTGGCGTCGGCTCAGTCCAGAGTCGAGAACAATCTAAATGGTTCGTTAAAGAGAGGTAAGTTTTCAGCTCAACAGCGTGATGATCAGTTAGCGAATTTGGTTGTGACTACCGATAGCAATACTATCGCTAGCGCTGATATGGTCATCGAGGCTGTATTTGAAGACGTGCTGCTTAAACAAAAATTGTTTACCGAGGTGGCTTCAATCGTTAAACGAGAATGCATTCTGGCGACGAACACTAGCTATCTCGATCCGATACTAATATTTAAAAATATTGAAGGTTTGGACCGATGTGTTGGTCTTCATTTTTTTAGTCCAGCACATATTATGAGGCTGCTCGAAGTGATCGCACTTCCTCAATCATCGACCACAACGCTATCCACAGCATTCTCTTTCGCAAAACAGCTGGGTAAAGTCGGCGTCCTGTCCGGCATCTGCGACGGATTCATTGGTAATCGTATGCTAGCGGCATATCGCCGAGAAGCGGAATACATGTTGGCTGATGGCGCTACCCCGAACCAGATTGACAACGCAATGCGATCATTTGGTTATGCGATGGGACCGTTCGAGGCACAAGATATGGGCGGGCTACAGATAGCGTGGTCTAATCGTCAATCAAAAGCCGCAAGCCGTGATCACCGGGAAAGGTATGTAGCCATACTGGACGCACTTTGCGCGTTAGGTCGGTATGGACAGCGAAGCAAGGCGGGTTGGTACGCATACCCCGACGGTCTACCCCTGAGTAAACAAGAAGATCATGAGGTAACTCAGATAATCGAGACTTTCTCACATTCAAACAATATTGATCGTCGAGCTTTTTCTGATTCAGAAATAGTCTCCCGGCTTATAGCCGTACTGGCAAATGAAGGCGCTTTACTAGTTGAAGATGGGATCGCTGAGAACCATGCATCAGTGGACATGGTTCAGATACACGGTTACGGATTTCCCCGTTGGCGTGGAGGCCCTATGCACTATGCGGACACCTTGGGCAAGAATACGATTTCACAATCACTTGAATTAATCGTCTCAGCAAGTCCGGACTATTGGCGCATCGCTAAGCAATATCAATCATAAGGGGTATACGCAAGTTGACTATTCTCGACGTAAAGTCATTCGCACATGGTGAATGGGTAGCTCCTGGAAAAGGAGCTCGGAACATTGAAAATGCGATCACCGGCGCTCTTTTTGCTCGCGCAGGTAATGATAATCTAGATGTCACAGCGATGCTTGAGTATGCTCGACAGATCGGTGGTCCTAACTTACGTAAGCTTACTTTTCATGATCGAGCACGGATGTTAAAAGCGCTAGCGTTACACTTGAGTCAATACAAACAGGCACTTTACGATCTTTCCTTCGCAACTGGCGCCACGCTAACAGATCACAAAATTGATATCGATGGTGGCATAGGCACCATGTTTGTCTTTGCCTCAAAAGGCCGTCGGGAAATGCCAGATAGCCAAATCTATCTTGATGGTGATGTTGAGCAGTTGAGTCGCGATGGGACCTTCTTGGGTCATCATGTGTATACGCCGATGCAAGGGGCGGCTATTCACATTAACGCCTTTAACTTTCCAGTGTGGGGCATGCTTGAAAAATTAGCTCCAACGCTTTTAGCGGGCGTCCCCGCGATTGTTAAACCTGCTACCGCCACGTGTTACGTTACTGAACTAGCCGTTAAAATTATGCTCGACAGTGGATTGTTACCAAAGGGTTCATTGCAATTGGTTTCGGGTGGTATCAGCAACATGCTCGATCAATTAACATGTCAGGATGCAGTTGGCTTCACCGGCTCGGCGCAGACAGCTTTTAAGCTTCGTTCCAGTTCGCACATACTCAAGAATTCGGTTCAATTTGTTGCCGAACAAGACAGTCTGAATGCTTCTATTCTTGGAGCCGATGCGGTTCCAGGCACACCTGAATTTGATATTTTCATCAAAGAAGCTCATCGCGAGATAACGAGCAAAGCGGGTCAAAAATGCACCGCCATCCGTCGAATAATTGCACCAGACTCGCATATCGAAGCGGTGATTGATGCTTTGTCTAAGCGTCTTTCCAAAACCACTATTGGCGATCCGCAGCTTGATGATGTACGTATGGGGCCGCTTGTTTCGAATAACCAAAAGCGTGATGTATTAGAAAAAGTCTCCATCCTCGCTGAAGAAGCAGAACTTGTTTATGGCGATCCGAATAAGTTCGATGCGATTGGCGTGGATACGCAAAAGGGGGCTTTTGTGTCCCCCATGTTGTTTCATTGCCAATATCCAGATACAGCAGAACGTGTGCATGACACAGAGGCTTTTGGGCCCGTTTCAACCATCATGGGTTATCGCAATTTAGATCATGCAATCGAGCTGGCTAATCGCGGGGCGGGCAGTTTGGTGGCATCCGTCGTCACACACGACACACAAATAGCCCGAGAGGTTGTAATGAGTGCTGGCGCATTTCACGGGAGGCTGTACTTCAATAACCGAGATTCAGTCAAAGAAAGTACCGGACATGGGTCGCCATTACCTCACATGGTTCATGGCGGACCTGGGCGAGCTGGCGGCGGTGAAGAACTTGGTGGAATACGTGGCGTTCTGCATTACATGCAGCGCTCGGCGATACAAGGCAGTCCAGAAATATTGACAGCGATAGGTGAGCAATGGGTACCGGGTTCCATAGAGCTTACGGAATCTACCCATCCTTTCACTCGTACGTTTCACGAGCTGAAAATAGGGGAGACTATCTATACCGAGCCACGTGAAGTCACCATCGATAATATTGAGCACTTTGCCCAATTTACCGGTGATAATTTCTATGCACATATGAATGAGAAAGCCGCCAAAAGAAACCCGTTTTTCCCAGGTCGAGTTGCTCACGGCTATCTCTTATTGAGTTTTGCGGCCGGTTTATTTGTCGAACCAAGCGAAGGGCCGGTTCTGGCAAATACTGGACTTGATAAGCTTCGCTTTTTGAAGCCTATAGAGCCCGGTGAATCTATAAAGGTGCGGTTGACAGTGAAGAGAAAAACACCACGCAATGATGAATACGGTGAAGTGAGATGGCACGTTTCACTGTTTAATGCCGGTGATGAACTAGCCGCGGAATACGAGCTGCTAACCATGAATACCTATGGTTGCGAGTAAATATACTGACAAATAATCGTGGATTTGCTACAAGAAGAGCATGCCTACCAGAAATGAACAATTCATACTAAACGCGTTTTTTCCGAATACACAAATTAAAATATGGTCTCTGGTTGTAACTGTATTTGGAGATCTCGCTGCGCAAGAACACGATTCTTTATCAGGCGTCCAATTAAAGGCGCTGTTCGAAATCATGTCCATTAAGCCCGATGCATTGCGTGTGGCTTTGCATCGCCTAATGAAGGATGGTTGGATAGTCTCGGAGCGAATCGGCCGTAATAGTGAGTACCGATTGTCGGAGTTTGGCATTGCCGAAACTAAAAAGGTATGGCAACGCGTGTATCGTCCAGTGCACGAGACCAATCGACAGTGGTATATCGCTGTGTTACCAAACAGTTTGCCAAATAATGACGTCAGAACTGTCAAGCTCGCAGCGCAAACCTATATCGTTGACCAGAGTTTTCTTGCAGAAAACGATCATGCAATCTCTTTTCCTTTTCAGGCAGCTACCGCTCCTGCTTGGATTGGGGAAAAGATTCTAAAAGATGGCATTGGTGAACTGTCAACGACCTTGTTATCTGCGTTCGATAATATGCCTAATACTGCATCAGTAGTAAATGATATTCAACGTGTTGCCATTCGTATTCTTTGCATGCACCAGTGGCGACGAATTGTTTTGCGAGATGCCTCACTGCTACATATGCAATATTTTGAGAAAGGTAATATTCGTAGGTGTCATGATCATATTCATCAATTGCATAAAGACATACCACGAGATTTCGCGGCAAAAGTGATGAATAAGGTCTGAGTAGATTGAAAACGGACCGCACAAACTGTTGCTGTGTGGAAAATAAAAAGCAACCTAGGCCCCATGGGCTCACGGTTCACCTACTCCCCAAATCGAATCGTTATTCCGCACATACGCCTTCCCATATTTAGGCTGCCTGAAACGATTGTACTCATCAACAAAGAGCGCTATGTGTGCCTCTAATCGATCGGGGCGCTTGGTCGTATTTCAGCTTCGACGAAACAGCCGACTGACATTGGCACGTAGCATGGCCAGCTGGTGGTTAATGCAATAAAGGGGAGCGCTTCCGCATTTCTTTAACTCACCTTGGCCGACCACCGCTGCCTTGATTGACTTGTGCGTAATGTGCGACGCATTGGGTAAGTGGCGTTCGATTACCGGTGGATATTGTTTATCTTGATGAGTTCGTATCGTGGCCGTCTTCGCTATGTGTTTTGCGGTGGCTTGTAGCAAATTGTTTCTGGCCTTGTTGCCTTTGTCTGGTCTTGGTCCGTACATTTTACGTGCTTTTGCCGCTAAAAGGCCGCTTGCTGGTAGCTGAGCAACGCACACGCCTAATATTCGCCAGCGATCCACGTCGGCTATCACCGTGACCGACAGGGGTTTCATCATCGAGTGCTCAAAGCTAATCAGATCATCGAACTGTACGTTGGTAGCAAGCTTTGCCGACACATAACTGAGGTGATTCGCGGTGCTTGGCTTCCTGTGGCAGCAATAGCATCCGACGCGCAGCCGTATCTTTATCAATATGCAGAACGCGGGCGGTACCACGAATGGTCATGCCGTTCGCAAAAAACGCTCGAATAACCTCAGTTAAGTGTCGGTGATGATGATGGTAGTACAGGCTTTAACCGGCTCACGAGAAGGTTTTTGAGCAGGCCTTGCAGTAAAACCTGGGTATTCTTCGCGCTTCTTCATGGCGATAAAACGTGCCGTATTTTTTGAAGTTATTAGCGCCGCGGTGAGGGCAAAATGAGGTGCGCTTGGTGCATGTGTGCAGTGATAGCAGTGAGTACATTTCCGTTGTTTTCCTGAATTTAAATCGGCAGCTACTAGTTTTCAACACTCGACATAACATCAGCCAACAACGCATCCTTACTCTGGTGAACAGCTAAACAGTGGAGTTCAAGATTAACATCTATTTATCGCTACAAATATTTGCTGCCAAGCTTGCCATACAAATCAACTATTGGGTCGATGGTCAATAACGCGTCGTGCCTTCCCTTGGGACCTCTCGACACTGCCCGGTTCTCCTACTACGACTTCTGCAGTGACGCCGATAACATCTTTGATACGTGTCGCCAGTGCCACTTTCGATGCGGCTTTGGAATTCGCGTCGGCTGAATCTCGCACGGCTTCAACGAGAATTTTCATGGTATCCATTGGGCCCGTCTTTGACAGCTCTATCTGAAAATATGGCGCTAGTGCTTTCACGATCAACACTTGCTCTTCAATCTGGGTTGGAAAAACATTGACCCCACGAAGAATCATCATGTCGTCCGAACGACCAGTAATTTTTTCCAACCGTCGCATTGAACGTGCGGTACCTGGAAGGAGCCGCGACAAATCCCTGGTTCTGTAACGAACAATCGGCAGCCCTTCTTTAGTCAAGGTGGTAAACACCAACTCCCCGATATCCCCGTCGGGTAGTACCTCTCCGGTTTCTGTATCTATGATCTCAGGGTAAAAATGGTCTTCCCATAGATGGAGTCCATCCTTGGTTTCAACGCATTCATTTGCAACACCTGGCCCCATC
>CALKXZ010000381.1 GCA_938003775.1 uncultured Granulosicoccus sp.
GGCAACGGGTTTCCTTGATTACACAGGGGAAGATGGAACGAAAGCCTTATCAATTGATGCAGCCGTGGCACCTGACACAGTCATCAACTGTTCTACGTGTCACCATGACGCATTGGATACACTGGAATCTATCCCATTTCCTTCAGGCTTATCAGTGTTTATTGGGGGCAGCTCCACAGCTTGCCTTGTGTGTCACCAGGGACGACTGTCCACGGTGCAGGTGGATCAGACACTTAATAAGCTTGAAGTAGATACGGTATCGCCAGAGCTATCATTCCTCAATATTCACTACCGAGCTGCCGCAGCCAGTCTGTTCGGCACTGACACCAAAGGTGGTTATGAATACGCAGACCACAGCTATCTAGGGCAATTCAAACACCCAACACCATTCGACAGTTGTGCTGGTTGTCATGATCCGCATGACTTGTCTGTCAGTGCCAATCAATGTGCAGCTTGTCATGGTGGTGTTAGCGATGGCAGGCTAGACAGTATTAGATTGGGATCGCTGGACTATGACGGTAACGGCGACACTAGCGTGGGAGTTGCGGCAGAGATTACTACTCTTCACACGCTGTTAGGCGATGGCATTGAGCAGTATGCTCGCACAGTGAGTGGCAAGGCGATTGTATACAGCGATAGTAACTATCCCTACTATTTCAATGATAGCGATGGTGATGGAACAATCAGTGTGGAGGAGGCCACCTATCCCAACCGCTACCAGTCCTGGACACCGCGACTACTACGTGCTGCTTACAACTATCAGTTTATTGCGAAGGACCCCGGTATTTGGGCACATAACCCGCGCTACGGTGCGCAGCTGCTTATTGATAGCCTTAGAGATCTGGATGAAAAAATGACGCTGGATTTGCCGCCGATTATTCGACCTTGACAGATCGCACAACGCCACATTCACAGTGGCAGGTAGGCTCGTGATAACTATGCATTGGGCTTTGCATTAGGGTGCTTGTTTGCGCTAATGATGCGACTAATCAAATTCAAGGCGCTATGGCAAAGAGGCGATTCATTTTAGGTTTAAAGAGGCGATACATTATAGGCTTACGGTTTCAGCTTTCCAATAACGGGTGTGAATCCAACAGATCAAACAGGTGCGACATTAGTGTTTTACAGCTGAATTCGCTGATGATCATCCACTGAAAAATGTTGGGCCGTATGCGTTAGAGGACAGTTAAATCCTATGGTTACGGATTGCAATTGTAAATTTATTTCAGGGTTTTTGCCATTGCCGTAAAGTCTGTCACCTACTATGGGATAGCCTAATGCACGCAAGTGTTGACGAATTTGATGCTTGCGGCCCGTTAGTAACTGAACATCAACCAACGAGTAGCCCGATTTGCCTTTGGCAAAAGAGAACATACTCCTTGCACACTTACCATCTACAGGCTCATTCACTACGAGGTTTTTCGGCAAGGTAGAGAAATCGCCGCACACAATTGCTTGATAACGCTTGTCTATTTTACCTTCTTGGAATAATGCACTGAATAAACGGGCTGCATTTTTACTATGACATAGCAGGATCAACCCAGTTGTTGCACGATCGAGTCGGTGCACCATAAAAACAGGGCGCTCTGTGCTGCTGTTCATTTTAGGCAGGTTGATGGCCACCCAGCGATTAATGGTTGCAAAGTCTCCCCACCGGCTTCCCTGGCAACTTAAACCGTAAGGCTTAAACCAAATACTGTAACTTTTAGCATCGTGGACCAACTGAGGCTCCGGCACCACCTGATTGAGCAGTTGAGCATTATAGTTGATCTCCAATTTGTCATACACTTGTAATGATTTACTGGCACGCCGCAGGCGCTTCCGTTCGTTTTCACGCAGTAACCATACGGCGCCTTTTTGCATGGCGTCTTTGATGCTGGCTTGAGAAAGGCCTGTGTGATCAGCTAGAAGTCGGCTGGCTTTGAATTCACACGTTTCAGCGTCAATACAAACGCTGGTTTCAATTATGTTTTTCATTACAGCTTAATGCTTATCTATTTTTCTTGTTCAGTCAATTTCTTGCCCGAACATAATGCGATGGCCGTCAATCGTTCTGATTCCAAATTCGCGCATACCCCAGGGTTCATCCCGGAGAGTTTTTGTCACATCAGCGTTGTTTGTCGTTATCGACGAGTAGTAGGCTTCTGCATCTCCCAACACAAAATAAGCGAAGTAGGCATGGTCGCCCAATTCTGCGCCTGGTAGGGAATCAGGGCAATGCCCCGCCATTATTTGGCAATTATCTCGCTCGAACATCCGCCAACCGTCATCTCCAATATCTTTAATAGAAAAGCCTAGTACATCTCTGTAGTAGGCGGATGATTCCTGCAGATCTCGTACAGCCAGAACATGTATTGTTCGATTAATCATTGATCATCTCCGGCAAAGCTATTTGTACTGCCTATATGCTTTCTCACTTAGTGAGGTGCGTGCCTGGCACCGTATCAAGCTTAAACCTATATTGGGTCCACACAGTCAGCAAAGTGCTGATTCAGCCATAGATCCGGGTTATCAGAGTTACGTCAATTTACCTGTGTTGGCTCTTCAATAACAATAATGCTTGGTCATCGTTTTTATAGTCAAAATGTTCATACGGATAACTGGCCAAATGAGGTAGCTTCGACTTCCAGTTATCTGGACTAACCGAATATGTTAGCCAATCAATACTGCTGCCCACCGTTTCAGAGTAAGTGAGATCGTGTGTAACAATCGCTCGGCAAACGTAGGGTTTAGGCACAGACCATGGTGTTGATCCATATTGCGCTGGGTACTGATCATCCTGCAAGACTACTAAATCAGCCTCAAGTTGCATTTTTGCCATTATAATTCGCCCAATGTCATACACATTCGGACTGTCGGCATCCGTGACGTTAACTACATTAGGTAGCTTGCCACCAGCGGCCTGGATAACGGCCTCAGCAATTGCGTCTACAGAGGTTGTACTCATTTGACTCCGACCGTCGAACGCCAGTGGAATTCTCTTTCGCCCATCTAACAGTCGTTTGACAAACCACCATTCTGTAGCATGTTTGCTGAAGGGCCCATGAATTGCAGACGGGCGAAGAATAGAAACTGGGACCGTAGCATTCTTGAGTAGCGCTTGCTCCATAGCAATTTTACGTGTCGAGTATGTTTGAGGGCCAGGAGCAACTGTCTTGCAAGTTTCACAGAACCCATCTGGAAAATCTGGAAACCCACATTCTCGAGCTTCATCAAGTGTTCGACCCTTGTGATCGCAATACACACTTACACTGGAAATGACAATAATTCTACCAACGTTCGATTGTACTTTTATCAGTTCCTGTGCATCTACTTCATCGTAGGCAATGCAGGATAATATGATGTCATAGTACGTATCAATCGCCGCTACTAATGCTCCAGTCTGTGTGATGTCAACTGTGATGTGCGCCCACGGTCCGGCATGTACCATCGGTCTACGGCTGGCTACTGTGACATCCCAGCCTTCGGAACACAGGCGTGTGGCTACTCTGTGTCCAATTTGACCCGTCCCACCCACAATAAGCGCGTTGGTCATTTTATCTCCGATACATCAATTAAATTTCTATACGTTGTTTGAGTCGATAACTGGCATTTTTCGATAAGTGCCAATTGTTGATAGAATACCCCAATGGAAATCGACCATCAGCGACAGTTTGAACTTGCAGGCAGGGGAGGGAGTTCAGAAGAGTTAATGAAACGGGTCATTTCTATCTGGATTTTAGGGTAGGTGAATTAGTATTTACCCTGGACATGTGAACCGTACCAGACATATCAATATTTTTGACTTATTGATATGTTTCGATTTAGTCCATCATATCAAGGTAAACGATGAGATACAGCGCTGCTGTGCTTTGGTCACGTAGGTGTATTAATTTCAAGCTGTTGAATAACTACGACTGGTAGTTTTCCAAGAGATCAGTCAGAAAAATACCGTTCACTTTCATACCCTTTATGTTGGCATCAGATATTTCTACATTCTCCATGTTGATATTTGAGAATATCGTATTTGCAAGATTGATGTTGTTGAAGGTAGAGCCGCTCATATTCACGTCATCATATTCAACGTTATTCATTTTGCAGTCATTGAATTTTACGTTCGTGAGTACGGCAAAGAAGAATGAGTCACTTAGATCCACGCCATTAAACGATGAATTGACCATTTTCGCTCGATCAAAAACAGAGTTGTTGAGCATTGGGCCGTCAAATGGAGATTTTTTAGCCATAAATCATACCTCTTTGAGTGAAAAACATATTCGTTGAGTCTAACGTCCTGCATGCCGTTTAGCTCATCACATTTCTGCATCTGTATTAAATTCAGCTTTTAGGTCTATATAGCTTTTAGGTCTATATTTAGGGTTGTGAGCTCCGTTCATATCGGCCTACCCATCGGTTCCGAAGCGAGTATTAGCCAGGTCATTATTTGCAACTGATTTGTCCCATATTGGTGGATAAGAATGCCGATTTGAATATAAAAGCAACTACCAGTAGTCGTATTATGCCAAGCTTAAGTCTCTAAACTGTTCTCGAAATCTCTTTAGCGTAAACCCTTAATCAATCTTGAATGCCTTATTAAAAACACTTTGACTGCTGTATCTGACAGCGTTTGCAACATCCGTTATTTGACTGTCAGTACAAGTAAGCAACTCTCGTGCAGCGATAGCTGGGATTCGACGTAACAACTTGCTCCACCTCAGGCCTGTTTCGTTAACGATCCGCCGAGACAGTGTTCGTCCATATGATGCCAGTTCGATAGCTAGCTAGGCTAGCTCAATTGGTCTTGAGTGCCGCTTAATTGTCAAATCAATCGCACGAGTAACAAGCATCGAATTACTTTTTTGGAACCCAATCACTGGTTGGAGTATCTATTCGTTTTATAATTATTGATGCCAGTGCTTCATAGAATGAGTCAGCGATTTAATCGATGATACTGCCTTCATCACCCCAGCGCACAGAGGATCATAACTGTGTAGATTGGAAAAATGGGTCGGAAAATAACTGTGCAAAATTATTAAAACTGAAAACGGCATCTGCTTAATTGATTTTCCCAGTGATGAGGTACGTGGGGGAGTTGATCGGATAATACCTAGCAACCCTGAGGATATTTGATCAGCTTACCTAGATCCTGCGATGTACTCAAATTATACCGAACGCTTAGATAACCTGTGTTTGACAGCAGAGACAACCTTACCGGACAAGGAAGTTCGTTGTCCCACTGAGTGCTACTGCTATATCGATGAGTTTTTTAGGTTACGGACTGTCTGCGAGTGTTGGGAAAAAATAATTACTGCATAAGTAGAGCTTGAGACTGACCCGGCGGAGCGGCAGCGTAGCCGTGTATGGGTTAAGTTACAGCTCCATCGTGGTGTTTGGTTGATGGTTTTGATCTACTGACGGAACGCAGCAATCTGCCCAATTTGCGTGAAATAAGTATGGAGTGTAAACGAAAAGCTGGTCAAAATATGGAGATCAGGGTTTAACGTTATTCCGTCGAATGAATTTCTGTTCAATAACACCGCCATTCCATTGATCATTGTTTCGTACATGCACAAGTTTAAATCCATTCCGATCGTAGAGATTACGAGCAGCATCCAATCCTGCAAAAGTTGTTAGATAGACTCTTTGAATATTTAGCTGGTCGCAGTGCGTTGTTGCACGAGTCATTAATTCTTGTCCAATACCTTTTCCTACAAAGTCAGGCGATACGATGAACCAACGTAAGTGCGCATCGTTGGTTTCATGTTGGCTAGTATCAATCGTAATCGAACCTCGAAGTTGATCATCAGAAGAGTAAGCTGATAGAAATAAATCGCGTGTTTCATCCATTCTGCCTATAAATTCTGCTAGTTCACTTGCCACTTTTACCTCAAATCGTAGGCCGAACTTCCAGTGTTTGCAGCAATAATCTGTGTGTAACCTTAGAACATTTGCCAATGCGCCAGGGCTATAGCCAGCATAGGTAATACCTGTAGTCATCTGTTGCTAGAACCAAGAGCTGTGTTCAATACCTGCCGAGAAAAGCTAGGGGTCAGATGCTTTGGCGACGTCATCAAACGCTTCCAGATCAATGCAACGATGACCTCGGCAGCCCACTCCACATCAAGATTGTCGTCAAATTCGCCAGCCTCGATTCCTTGCCTGATCGGGTCCGCCAGTAGATGAGATCTCTCAAGGAAAAGACCCTGTTCGAGAGCAATCGAGGCTTGGTTATTATGAGTAGACTCAGCAATCAAACCCACGAGAATACTCCCAGCAGCAGTGGATCTATAGCGTCGAAATAATCGACATAAAAAATGGTTTAGGTGTTCATAACAGGTTACTCCAGCAGCTATCTCTGGATCATCTACTACCAAGTGTCTGTAGGTTTCTATATATAGAGCAGCTTTAGAGGATCACCATCTGTAAATAGTCTGTTTACCCACCCCGGCTCGTGCGGCCACGCCCTCAATAGTGCAATTTTCATAGCCAACTTCACTGGCTGTATCTGAAGCTGCGCGAATGATGGCCTCATGCTTTAAATGAGACCGACGCTCGGGTGAGGGGCGGTTAATGTCAGTCATCGCCTAAGAATAAACGAGACGCCACGTCTCGTCAATAATGACCACTCTGCTCGCAGACCCAGGTCTGTACAGAGTCAAAAACAATCAAGTGACTGAATCCTGTGGATAACAGGGTAGGTTCAGTAGTGTGAAAATGCTTCGGGTAACCGAACAGCCGCGATAACTCGAGCTTGCAGCCGGAGCGCGTTCTGAGGTATTGATGGTTGCGTACCGGTCGCAAGCTAAGCCCTTATCGTGTTGTGTACGCCCAACAGTAGCAATATTTCGGTTGCACGTTTATAGCACGACTATACAGTCAAAAATTACGTATTGATCTTCCCTGGGCTGCTGGACCATTGATTAATTGCAAAGAATGCATCTGAATCGGGTTGTTCAGATAGCAGATTCTCAGCAAATTTTCGACTTCCGAAATCGCTAGACGTCACCGCGAGATAAGTGACGCTTCAAATGGTCCAGAAAACGCAGATCAGATACCCCAAGTTGAACTTCAGACTGAATAGGTATCCAACGAAGCTCAAACCTGATATCACTTTCGCCACTTGAAGCATCATCTTCTGCATGGATCCATCGATCTGGAGTGTCACGGTCGTAACGTAAATGGAAGAACCAGCCATCCACTAATTCGGACGCCGCAGGGCCAACCAGCACCGTTTCTCGACCAAGAGGCCTAGCTTCTTCGAAGCCACATAAGCCCGTTTCTTCTTGAGCTTCGCGAATGGCAGCAATATGAGGCTGCTCTCCAACCTCTATAGTGCCACCAGGGATTTGCAAAGGGACATTATTTTGATCCACGTGATCGAGCACCAAAATGTTTGATCTTCGAGTGATGCATAAAAACACCCGGCTGCGGGGATTGATCATCGTATTGTTTACGTAATTTCTAGAATCAAGTCTTTTGAATATGAGGCTGGCGCGCCGGAGCGGTAACGCAGGAGTGGCAGGGTCAAGTTATAGCTGCAATACCTTGTTCGGTTTACGTATTATTTCTGGGCGTTCGTTACGCACCTGAGTCGGAAATAATGTTTTCAACTGAAATGGCTATACTGCAGAATCCGCATGTTAAAAACCGCTGAGATGCCTGAATTATGTTCGACTACAGCTTGGTTCATTGGATTTCGTTTTTTACCGTATCGTTGCTTCTGCACCTGTCGCCTGGCCCTGATATGGTCTTCATTATTGGTCAAACCATCAAAGGTGGAAGAGCGAAGGGATTCTCGGCAATGGGTGGCATATGGATGGGTGCCGCTTGTCATGCAGTAGTAGCGGCATTTGGTCTGTCTGCTGTTTTAATGACCTCAGCTACCGCCTTTCTAGTGTTGAAATGGGTCGGTGCCGTGTATCTTGTTTGGTTGGGGGTGCAAGCAGTAAGGTCTAAAGGTTCATCTTTCCTTCAAATTGACACACTATCACCTACATCAGTTTCAAACAATTGGAGCATATTCCAGCAGGGGTTGATGGTCTCTTTGTTAAATCCCAAGGTCGCCATATTTTTCATGGCGTTCCTTCCGCAGTTTGTTGTGCCTGGCGCTGGACCGACATCAGCTCAGTTACTGCTACATGGTTTTCTTGTAGTACTTATTGCTGGTGTAGTAGAACCACCAATAATTGTATTAGCTGACAGAATAGCTGGTAGGTTCCGAGAATCCTTGAAGTTTGGTCTGTGGTTGGATCGATGCCTAGGTTGTATGCTAATCGGTCTAGGTGTAAAGCTCGCTACAAGTGAGCGATGAAATCAAAATTGCGTAGTTCCGGAATTGGCTGAGTCGACCTTTTGCTGGTTTCGGTCTTCTGAAGAAGTTGGCTACTGATGTCCCTTCCAATTTTCTTCGATTTTCCAGAGAGGCCGGATGCTTCATTGGTTGAATAGCATCACTGTCTACAAATCGATTCGGCTTTTCTTAGATTTAAGCTGCATTGGCTGGAAAGCTAAGCCAGATTTTATGTCAGGATCGCCAGCACATGTAAATCCATACTTCAAATACGCAGGAACAGAATTATGCGAGGCACTTACAGTTACTGTTACTGCGCTAGCGAACGGCAGTATCGCTGAAATAAGATCACGTCCGACACCCCTTTTTTGGTAGTCTGGGGATACAAATAACATTGCAATATGACGACCTTCCTTAAGCTCAACAACCCCAACTACCCTTCCGTGTTCTTCGCACACAAGGATCATATTGTCTTCACTCATACGAATCAATAAGCTATCAACAGAGGCAATACTTTTAAAGGTTTCAACCCCCTCATGCGACAAGCTGGGTGCGACAGCTAACGAAAACGCATCAATACACAAAGCGCTAATTGCCACTGCGTCCTTCTCGTCAAAATGTCTTATCTGCACCTTCAAACCCACAATCTATCGACCGCCTCGCACCCGTATGCGTCCGCTGCACAACTGGAATTTCTAAAAACATGCGTGTCGGTTTAAGCTACCATCAGCTAGGCACCGCATATTCACGACTTCGCTAAAGTCATAAGAACACCATCGTGATATTGGCCGCTAATATGCACGGCTTCAGGCTCAATTCCATATTCTACAAAACCGATTGACTTATAAAGCATAATAGCTGGATTGTTTGGAACGTAAACCTGAAGGTTCACACGATTTACGTTATTATTAAAAGCATGACGAATTGCTGATTCTACAACCTCTCGACTAAGTCCGCGACGGCGGAACCTAGGCGATGTGAAAACACCCCACATCACCATCTTATGACGTGAAGAAGGGAATTTACTCGTGAGGCCTACTGCTGCTGTCGCTGCAAGCTCGCCATCTACAAAGTTACCTAGCATGACATTTGGTTGAGAAAAAGATAGCTGCGCCCGGAAATTTTCTATAGTGCGAGACAGTTCTTCCTCATAGGTCAATCCCATGGACACGGGGTTATCACGTATAACCTCTCGCCTCAGCGCTGAGAAAGCCTCAGCGTCGTCAGCATCAATGCAACGTATGTTCATCCGCTACTCATATGGTCAATCGGGCCCTACTGCGAACTATAATGCTGTCACACCATGGCGTTTGCGTAATTTTTGGTACAAAGTTTTAAGAATTCCAAGACAAGCATATTTCTCGAGAGTACCGAGTTCTGTTAGTCGATCGGTGTCTTGAGTCGGCCAGGAATTTCCTCAGCCCATGTGGAAACAAGACTATCCAATCGTTCCAATTCCTCTTCTGACAACCCTTCCGGTAGCTCTCCCTGCTCCAGCCAGTTGCGCAGATGCCGGTGTACCAGATCAGTGGAGTGAGATGGATGTCGAGCGCGTATACGTGCGACAGATTCATCAAAGTTCAGTTCGCTGCCATCGGCCCAGATCAATCTACGGTTAGCCGGATCCAGATTGACAATACTCTTCAACTCCTTCTCGGTATCGACTAATGAATCATACCAGCTGCCTGATTCCTCATCTCTCATCTCGAACACGTCACGATCAGTCATCGAGTTCTCTCATGCAAAAGCGTAGTTCCTGGTCTACACCCAAAGTAGACGCGGCAAGGGGATCTACGGCTAATGGAACTTTGGATTCATTGGTGGAATGCTATTTCCATGTTACGCCCAGGTTTTTCACGCCAGGCCACGTTTCTCTGGTTTGCCCTTTGCTGTGCTGGCGTGAGCGTTCGCACCGAGCACTTAGGTGTAACCAGTATAGTACGAGCATTATTATTGCGTGGCAGCTACTACGACAATTTGCTCGATTGCTGTCACAGCAGTGCCATCAAGCTGCCAGCACTGACGGCGTTGTGGACCCGAACCGCGATGTTCTTGTTCGGCGACCGAGTTGAGCGCGTTGCCGGTCGACCCGTAGTGATCGTTGATGGCAAGAAGACACCCAAGGAAGGCAAGAAGATGCCGGGCGTAAAGAGTCTGCATCAAGAGAGCGAGTCGAACAGTAAATCAAGTTTTATCATGGGCCACTCCTGGCAGGCGGTATCATTACTGGTACGAGCGAAAGAGACGAATTTTGCCTGTCCACTGAGCGCCAGACTCCATGAGGGCGTCATCTTTTCCAATCGTGACAAGCGCACGATCCTGGACAAGATGATTGGTATGGTGGACGAGCTATGTC
>CALKXZ010000382.1 GCA_938003775.1 uncultured Granulosicoccus sp.
AGCATAGGTACAGTGCGACAATTCTGCCATGTCTCGATCCTCGTACAGATCATCGCAGCTCTTACCTGACGGCATTGTGCAGAAATGATCTAGTGGACGTGGCCTAGTTGGAATACGTCTAGATGATGGTTGTGTGTCTGATATGCTGGAAAACGGTGAGTCTGAACTACCTTTTTCTAGTTCATTTACCAAGTCAAGCAATGGAAAAAGATCTTCAGAACAAGCCGTCGCACCTTTGGATAATTGCGCCAGACGCGCTAACGCTGGAGTGATGGGTGTGTTTTCAGCATTCGCTGGAACGCACTTGTGTAATGATCCGTTTAGAGATGCACCCGCCAGAGCGCTTAACGTTGTTTTGCCAATCTGTAGATCTTTCACTTTACCTAATCGATCCACTGAGACCGTCATTTCCGTGTTGTTGTTCGATTCTGACAAACGTAGATTCCATCTGTTGTCCGAACCGTAGTCGAGCGACAAGGTATATTCGCCACCGTACATTCGTTCGGCCTTGGCTGAGGTACTTTCGTAATGAGAATCAGCAAACCCAATTGTATAAGGTTCTGAACAGCTTGCGCAGTAGACGCTCGTCGTTAAATCTTTTTCTGCTGAACCTGATTGTTTTTTCCAGTGATAACGCTCGACCCGATCATCACCATAAGTAACAATCGCCCCAGAGTAAGCCTGCTCAGTATCTGCGATCGCATAGTTAATTGATAGTCCAGAATCGCGACCATGCTCACTCCAACTCTGAGCGCGACCCTGTTCGTCGTACGACCAACTGCTGTTACGATTGTCGATGGTGGATCTTCTCGCCGTAAGTCTGTTGATATAGTCGAGATTGTCGTAAGCATAGTGCGTTGATTGTTCGCGCGTTTGCTCGTCTGGATACGCCACAGCTGTCAGTCTTCGAAAACGATCGTAACGGTATTCTATGGTGGATTGATCAGGCAACGTTACGTGAGTCAGAGCACCGGGAGGTGACCATGCTGTTTCAGCCCCATAATCTGGCAACATATCCTGCGGATCACCGTACTCGAAATTAAGCGTCTGTCCGTATTGGTCAGTCACTCGATCAAGTCTACGATCACGATAGTGAAGACTTAGCCGAGCATGTGAACGCATTGATGTGATGGCAACGAGCAACGAGCCGTGAAATTGAAACTGACGTCCGTCCGGTACGTACCAACGAGTTTCTGTACCGACAATCAGTATGCCGTCAGTGGCTACATCAGATTTATAGACGGTCGGGATTGATGTTCCTTCAACTCGTGTGAATGCAATCGCTCGTCCGTCGCTTTGAATGATTTGCAATTGGTGCTCGGCTACTTTGGACAGAACCACCTGATAGGTATGACGCCACCCCGGACCAAGTCCGGTATCGTATGCATCTAGCGAGCTATTGTAATGACGGATAAATGCTAAATCGCCAGCCAGAGATAGAAAATCATCTTCTCGTTGGTATTTGTTGCCAGTGACAACATCAATAGGGTTTCCAACGTATCGATGTCCAAGCTGCTCGTCCGGGGTGCTGCCAGGAGATGGGCCCACCGCGCAGTTGGGCGCTCCCGGGCTTGTCGATGACAGGCAATGTAGTGGAGTTACCGAGGCTGCGATGGCCGTCTGAATTCCCACAGCGCTGGACAGGATCCAAATCAGTATCGGCAGGGTTCGTTGAATAGGAGTGCTGCACAATGACCCTGTCATAGCGCTTCCAGAACCCTCTTCCATGAGGTGCATCGTTGATTTTCCTTTTTCCGGTGGAGGCGTGGTGCCTTGTCGATAGCTGACGTTAGCATGTTGTTCTAAAACTGGCTGCGGCAGGAGTCTCAGCTTCGATATGCAGGCATCAGGGATTGGGATGTGAGTCGCAGTGTGTTAACGGCTTTTGGATATTCGAAATTGTGCCGCATAGGTAGCCGATATCTGATCGACAGGGTCAACTCATCGGAGAATGGACATTCATGCGCCATATCCTTTTAACTTGAAGATGCCAGCTGGGCCAGGGAGATAACTGAGTGCAACAAACACTTTCGAAATAGTCGTCGGTTGCGACGTTTACTGGGCAAGTAGGTCAATCAGCCGACTGATGATCTGGAAACTAAGGTCGTGCACAAGACGGCGAGAGCGCGCAATACTGTAGCAACCTGTGTTTGAAACGAGTCTAGTGGGTTGTGCGGTTGGTGGATGTCCTGCCACCAGTTTATAAGCAAGTGGGTAGTTGCCAGCAACAAGTGAATAGGTTGTAGCCGTTTTCAAGAAATTATGTTCGCAGTGTGAGCGTAGCCTTATATCAGGTCTCGCACTTTTATCCGAAAGCAGCTTGAACGCAGCGGAATCTTGGTGCTCTATACCAAGTCACGACTTCATTCTTGCTGCTGAAGACTGGTCTGATTCAGAAAATGTAAATCCGCCTGAATCAGACCAGCCAAGGCAGTTCACCTATAGAGCGGAATTTGCCCGACTCCATGCATTTCCGTATCTGGTTGCCGCACTGTTCAGCCGATCATTGCTTCGGGCACGATCGCCTTGTTCAAGGGCACTTCTGGCACGGGCAATTCTTCGCTGATTTCCATTTGTTGCAATTGCGTCAGCTATCTTATTCTCCGCTAAGGCTCGAATGCTATCGAGTAGTTTTGCACTGACCATATCAAACTCACTTCTTAGTACTGAGCTGGTGTCACGCGAGTCAGCAATACGTTCAATTTGGTTCAACGCATTAGCCACATTGGTGAATACGCGTCTAGCTCGGTTGTCTACCAACACGTTGTTTGATGACCAGTTAGTATCACGCAAGGCGCGGGTCAATTGTCTGCTGGCAAGATTCAGGACGCGTCGCGAAAAACCATTGGTACCGGCAATGATTTGATTCAGATTGTCGGCCGCTTGTGTAACCTCACCATTGATACCCGCGTCTTCGTTGTCATCGTCACCGTTTGGTGTGGCATCGCAGACGTCCCCAATGCCATCACCATCCGTATCGGTCTGGTTCGGATTCGCGTTGGTCGGGCAGTTGTCTAAGGCATTGTCGATACCATCGTTGTCAGTATCACCTGATGGTGTTGCATCACAGGCGTCGCCTACGCCATCGCCATCGCTATCGACCTGATTGGGGTTGGCATCATCAGGACAGTTGTCCAGTAAGTTGTCGATACTATCGTTATCATCGTCACCGTTCGGCGTGGTATCGCAAGCATCCCCAGCGCCATCTTCGTCGGTATCCTCCTGATTCGGGTTCTGTTCCGTACGGCAGTTGTCAACGTCATCATCCACGCCGTCTTCATCAACGTCGCCGGTGGGAGTGCTGTCGCAAGGATCCCCCAAACCATCATTGTCCGAATCGGTCTGTTCTGGATTGGCGATAGTGGGACAGTTATCTTGAAAATTCTGCACGCCGTCGTTGTCTTGATCGCGATTGTCAACATCATCGCAGGCATCGCCGTCGCCATCTCCGTCCAAATCTGCTTGGTTGGCGTTGGCCTCGCCGGGGCAGTTGTCGATAAAGTCGGCAATGCCATCGTTGTCGGTATCAATGTCGTTACCTTCCAGTTCATAGGGACCGATATCACAAAACTCGCCCAGATCTGGCCGCGACAGCCCGCCACTTGGCCGACGGACTCCTCGTTGATCAAACAACTCGCAGAATGCTCCGTCGGTGTTGACTCCATCAACCGCCAAGCTGTCGGGTGTCAGCGCAAAGGTTGGAGTCGGACCGCCATTTTGAGCAAGATCGCCGGCGAACAGTGTGCGAACATCATTGATCACAGCCACGCCATTGTTACCGCAGGTAGCGTCGTCCGAGATATTCGTTTCAAACTGCCCAGTGAAGTCTGCGGACGCGCCACCAATACGAGCGCAGTTGCCGCCAGTATTGCCGCCAAAGATTGAACTGATCATACTCACACCGGTGTCGCTGGAGAAAAACCCCAGGAGGCCGCCACCACCGCTGCCACCGGTTGTCGTGTTATCAATCAGCGCACTGAACCGTACTTGCACCCCATACACAATACTGGTGTTACCAAAAGGTCCACCCTGGCTCTGAGAGTAAATGGCACCGCCACCGGTCCCCGCGCTGTTATTAACCAGCGTGCTGTTCGAGACGATTAATCGGTCTTTTGCTGAAAAAACGGCGCCACCCAACGAGGTAGCGGTATTGTCGCTAAAGAAGCTTTGCTGGATGAAGGTGGTGTTGTCTCTGGTTGGAATTGGAAAATGCAGGGCTCCACCAGAATTTGCCCGGTTACCAATAAAGCTGTTGCGATCTATGCGGAATGCTTGTTGTTTCACAACAATCGCGCCACCGATGCCTGCGGTTCCTTGAGCGTCACTCAAAGCGCTGTTGTTAACGAAGACGCTGTCGAGAACACTCAACATGCCGCTTGACAAGATGGCACCACCGGAACCGTTGCCCACGACGGCATTGTTCTCGAAACGCGAACCATTAATCTCAAGGCTCCAATTGCCCAGAATAGCACCGCCACCGGACTCGTTCGTCGCGCTATCACCAACGTCAACTCGACCGTTGCGGAAGATCATGTCGCTGAAAATCACACGATTGCTAAAGCTGAAATCGAACGACGTTCCTGCGCGCGTTATCTCCACGAGACGGGTTGGTGCTGAACCTTCAGCACGTTCAAGCGTACCGTTTTTAATCTCCAGCAAGTTATCTTCCGGTGTAATTACCAACGCAGAATCGAGCACGTATGCCTGCCCGCCCAGATCAATGACGTCACTTTCGCCATTGCTGGTTGCAGTCGTGATGGCTGCTTGGACGGCAGCGATATCGCCTGGAAAAAACGACGCAGCGGAGGCCGCTCCACTCCAAAAGCCGGTGCCACATACGCCGGTAAAAATTATTCCGCAGATCAGTCTGCAGCTTTGCGGGGTTGTGAGATTCATCCTGTTTACTCGTGGATATCCAAAGTGCAAGAACTATATATTTAAAAGCTTTTTCAGTTCAGCAGACATCGCTGATAGTTGGTGAAAGTGGGATTTGTATCTCAAAAGTGGAGTAGTAGATCCTCTTTGAGTTGGCAGACTTCTGAGTTTCGTGCAGTTGCCTCCGAAGGCCATGTTTATGCCGGAGAGATTGTAGATGGCGCCTGGATCGATGCACTGCATTTACAGCTAGGTTACGAGCTGCAGGGGACTTACGAATCGTGACAGGTGGTGATCGATACTGACACCTTCGCAACTTCGCTGGATGCCTGTAATCTGACGGTTGATGGTTTTTCGGCGTACTTTGTATCAGGCGATGCGTTAGCTGCGAGGTGTGGGTTCATAATGTTTGTTTTGATACCCTTCCCGAAGGCTATACACCGAGTACAGTAAGAACGTCATATGGGCACGAATTTGTTGAGGCCCCAAATAGACAGAAGCTTTACAAGGCGTTCGATCCAGACACTGACAGCTACAGATACTTTGATCCTGCAGATCATCCACCAAGCCTGCGTTTCACAACGTCACCGGTAGTAGGGCATCCAGTAGACTGGCAGAGTATGTCAGGACAGCAACGGCGAGCGTTTCAGCATTCTTACAACAGACATAGTGAGGTATTAGGTCTGCCAAATTAGACGCAAAGAAACGCAGAAAAATTAAAAATTCATGTTAATAATCGTGTTTCGGAACTACGATCTACTGATGGCTAAGTAGGTGTCTAGAAAAAACCGTACAACGGCAAAATGGTTAACGTAAACTATTGTGAATCGATCGTTGATGGCGTTAGATATTACTACTGTGAGACACTTGAAGGTGTGTTCATAAGCGCTGGCAGATCTAAATGAAGCACATTTTCCCATTCAATTAATGGTGCTAATTCCAGATCGATTAGCTAATACAGCGATTGAAATACTTGAATTCTCGTTAAAACATTATGAAATAACCACTGACGAGTGTCCCGTGCCACCATATTCTGATCAGCCTGATGTTGTTTATGATAACGACGACGATTTGCTAAATTATTTGGAACACCGGGCCGAGGAAGAGTATCAAGCATACTGGCGCAGCGTGGGTGCGTCGGATGCAGAAATGGCGGCTTTGTTCTACACAACAGATGAAGCACTTATAGGTTTGTTCGTACTTGAGGAGACGCTATGCCTGAAGCCGCTAGAAAACATAGTCCCGAAATTCGGCATTCAGTTTGGATACATGAGTGGTAATGAGGTTCCCCCAAGAAGTGCCAAGGAATTTATTGATATCACCAGGAGGTCAGAACTTCCTAGAGTAATAGAAGGTAATGTGTTTGGATAGTGATGACTATTTTCATGATCAGATACACGATCGCTTGCGTCTGTTCAAGACTCGATGCTGAATAGCCGAGGCTAAGAACATTGGTTGATAGTCACGGCAGTTTGACTCTTTACTCACAAACTGTACCTTCGGATAAACCTTCTTCCATGTCGCGCGTTGAAAATACACACCGTCCTGGCTTAGTGCCTGCGACTGGAGCGGAAGAGGGTCGTGCATTAAGTGGAATATTGTTTTTCTTAACCCACGCTATCAGAGCTTCACGCTCATCGTTCCAGGGGTGGGATTGGTCGAATG
>CALKXZ010000383.1 GCA_938003775.1 uncultured Granulosicoccus sp.
GCAATTTGATCTCATCATATCCAACCCGCCGTATGTCGATGCCAGTGACCTGGCCGCTATGCCTGCTGAATTTCGCCATGAACCCGCACTGGGGTTGGCGTCGGGTGAGGATGGCCTTGATCTTGTTCGCCAAATGCTCGCTCAGGCACGCGACTACCTGACTGACACCGGGGTTCTGGTCGTGGAGGTTGGCAATAGTGCGCCGGCCCTGGAAGAGGCCTATCCGAGCCTGCCATTTCGCTGGCTTGAATTTGAGCGGGGAGGCGATGGCGTGTTTCTATTATATCGTGATGAGTTGGCTTGCTAGCAACGCACGAATCGCGCGAAAGCTTAAAGCGCGGCTGGCCTTAGCGGCCAGCCGAAAGGGGGTAATAAAGTGCTCATCATGAACACTGGGGGTTTGAGCGTTAGCTCAAATTCAGTTTCAGCTGGAAGAACACAACAGCGTTATTGTGGTGATCGCCGTAATCGATCTCCGGCGAACCGCTGATATTCAGAACAGCTTTTTTGGTAATGCCGAATTCCACCGCGGGTAAAGGCACCAGCTTGGTATCCGGTTCGGAATCCTTCATGAACTGCTTGTGCAGAATTGTTGCTCCGAGCATGAAACGCACACGACCGGCGAGGACCGGTTGAGTGGCGTAGTTCAGACCACCATAGGCTGCCTGATACCCGAAACTGTCGGACAAGGTGCCTACGTGAAAACCGATCTTGCTCGAAGGCGAATACTCCCAGCCGATGCCCGGTGTGAACGTGTTGCGCTCTTCTGCATTCTTGAAATGAAATGCAACAGTGTTCAATACCAGGTAACCATCAGCAGCTTGTGCTGAGGGTCCGATTCCCAAGGTCAATGCGACTGCCGCAGGCAGTAGCAGCGCTTTGGCCAATGCGTGTGGCCGCGTCATACCAGTCTCCGAAATGTTCAATGTCAATAAAACGTCGGTGACTGTACTAAGCGCCCAAGTTAAGCGCAATGACGGACGTTGGCGTATGAAACGCCAATAAATTCAACGGCTTAAGGGTAAGGCAGACCGATGACGGCGAACTGGCGGGAGCCTGGTTTCGTCGTTAAGTGTCTGTTTTAAATGAAGTTAAATGCCCGGCGCGGCGTTAATTCTGGAAGTGCTCGAACTTTGAATTGACGCGGCTTTTCATCAGACTGCGCGACGCAGTTGTGATGTGTATCAGGCTGAGGATGCGCCTGAGCCCTGTGCGTCGAGATCCTCGATGATCAGCTTGAACATTTGATCGGCGAATTGATCCCACTCACGACTGCTTCGATTGCTTTCGTTGTCAGGCATCGTAAAACGGATTTTCAAGAAGGTTCCGTCGTACTCGGTTTGGTAAACGAGTGTGTAGGACGCCAGATTTTGTTGCAGATAGGTCGCCTGAACGCGTGCGATGGTTCTCACTCCTTGTGATCTCGTGGCCGCATCAACGACATTGAAGTTCGCGTAATAGCCTTGTTTTACTGCATTGCCAAGTGCTTGCATGGTAGCGCGAGTTGAACCCAGTACCAATTGATCGTGTTCGAGGCCTTCGTTTTCTTTGTCAACAGGGTAGACATAGATACTGGCCATGCGACGTTTACGGGGGTTGCTATAACGTAGCTGGAAACCTTCGGTTCCATCTTCAAAATAGCGGTAGTTTTCATAGTCGAAGGTTTCGATAGACTCCGGCAATGCCTGGATAAGGGTCGGGGTCTCTGCTTGGTTTTCATCGTTGCTTGCACTGTCGCCGGGCAGTTTGACCGACGCACAGGCACTCAGCAAAGACAGGCTCAGCGCCAGCATGCAGTAACGGAAAACAGCCATGGCTCGACTCGACAATCTGGATGTGAGTCCCAGACGGAGCAAAATTCACTCCAGAGCTCATTCCACAGATAAGGATCTGGCCGATTTCCGAGCGTTTCATTCTCGATTCTTGTTGCGCTTTCGCCAGTTAGCCCATCGTGGTATCTGACGCCTCGACAAGGGAAAAGCGCTCCACGTTCTTGCCGTCACGCATAACGGATCCGTTCCAGATCTCAAGCGGGCGTACCCAGATGCCGCGCTCGGCGTAGAGGGCCTGATAAACAACCAGCCATTCCTCGGTCTCGGAGTGGCGGGCCATGCCAAGTACCTGATACTCGGGACCTTTGTAATGTTTGTAGCGTCCGGGCGGCGGCGCGTTTTCTGGCATCTTGTTCATGATTCGTTAAGTTTATCTGACTACACTCGGGACATGCTTCGACGAACACGATCCGTTCTACTTCTGCTGGTGACGCTGATTCTGTTGCAAGCGTGTGCATCGGCACCGCCACGCAATCCGGATAACATCTGCTCGATATTCAAGGAAAAACGAGGCTGGCACAAGGCGGCCGCCCGTGCGGAAGATAAATGGGGCAGCTCTATGCATATTCCGATGGCTTTCATGTATCAGGAATCAGCCTTTCAAAGAAAGGCCAAGCCCCCGCGGCGCAAGCTTCTCGGTTTCATACCTTGGCGCCGCGTGAGTTCCGCTTACGGCTATGCCCAAGTCATCAACGGTACCTGGCGATCCTATCTTGATGCAACGGGTGAGCACTGGCGCGAGCGACACGACTTCGCTGATGCGACCGACTTTATTCACTGGTACATGTTGCACGCCGTGAAAACCAATGGGGTGCCTCGAGGAGATGCGGGCAATTTGTATCTGAACTATCACGAGGGACCGGCCGGCTACGCCCGGGGTACCCACAAGAAAAAACCCTGGTTGAATCGCGTCGCAAAGAACGTTCAGACAAGGGCCGATCGTTACGCGGCGCAATATGAAACGTGCAAGGAATCTCTGAAACCAGGTTTGTTCAAGCGACTGATGGGTTGGTAGCCCCATCCTCCCGCGCACACGTAACCACACATCATTCAGCGACTGATCAAAGCTGCCCGTCGAAAGCGAACAACTGACCCTCGCCGCGCTCGTGTGCCAACAACCACTGTTTGGTTGGCAGACCGCCACCAAAACCAGTCAAGCTACCGCTAGCGCCGATAACTCGGTGACAAGGGATG
>CALKXZ010000384.1 GCA_938003775.1 uncultured Granulosicoccus sp.
GCAAGAAGGTTATGGAGAGCTGGTAATCGCAGAGATCCTTGGACATACCGATACCCAGAATGTCAAATGTTACGTCAGCGTTATTCCCGAAATAGCCGAGCGTCTAGACAAGCAGCTTGTGAAAGAGTTAGCACCAATTTCTTCAGCATTCATGGGGCGGGTTCTGCAAAACAAAGATGATGCCACGCGGGCAGGCGATCCGCGCAGTGATATTGTTGACTATGCTAACGCTGGACAAGGGATTGGTAGTTGCGGTTCCCACAGCGACTGTCGATTTCATGCGCCTATCGCCTGCTATACTTGCCACAACTTTGAGGCATGGTCAGATGCGCCTCACCAGACTTTGCTCGATCACCTATTGTCTGATCGGGAGCGGCTGATGCAAACATCTGGGCCGCGCATCGCTGCAATCAATGACAGAACGATTATTGCTATACAGGCTGTTGTCGATGAATGCGATCGAATGAATGGTGGAACGCCATGTGTGAAAGGTCTTCAACATGGCTGATATTATCCATTTCACCCCTCGTTCTGAGCTTGATGCCGAGAAAAATCTTGTGCTGTTTGTCAAGCAATGCCGTGAGGATTTGACCGTATTTGGTGCCGATCTTCCATTCGATAAAAACGTCTGGGATCTTAGTGAACACATCAAGCTCTCTGGCCGCAATCTGACAGTACGAGCTGTATTCTCTTCCTTTGAAGCAGCAAAGAAGTCGCAGTCGCAGCCTGCAATGTCACCACGGTTTCTCGATTTTGCAAAAGCCTATTTTCGCTACATGTACGGTCTCCGGCCAACGAAGATCGTTGGGCAGCGCCTTGCAGCATTAAGATTGTTAGACGCCGCGCTTTTCGAGGCAGGGCTAGATGGACGGGTGACTGCCATTAACCCAATGGTGCTGGATCGTGCGTGCAGTCTGGCGATAGAGCATTTTTCAAAATTGTTAGCTCCCAAGGTGGCAGGGCAGCTAGAGTTGATCGCGAACTTTCTGGTGGAGTCCGAGCTAGTGGACATGAGAACCAAGTGGGTCAAGCCAATTAGAAAGGCTCGTGAAAACAATGCCCGCGTAGGCTCTGAGGCAGAAGTGGCCAGACAGAAAAAAATGCCTTCCGCCGCTGCCATAGAGGCGATGGCTCACGTGTTTGTGAACGCACAGGACCCAGCAGAGCTCTACATAGGATCCACGCTTGCGCTTCTTCACTGTGCGCCCCAAAGAATCAATGAGACGGTGAGGTTGCAGGTAGGCTGCCAAGTCGATAGCACGAGCCAATCGGGCGAGCCGCAATACGGACTCAGGTGGCCCGGTTCAAAAGGCTTCGACAACAGCATTAAATGGATATTGCCGACCATGGTTGACGTGGCAAAGCAGGCAATAGAAAAGTTGACGCAAGTGTCTGTAGAGGCCAGAAATATTGCGCGATGGTACGAAGGAAATCCTGACAAGATATACCTTTGTTCGGACGTTGAGCATCTTCGTTCGGCTTCTCATCTGAGTGTAGATGACATATCAATGATTCTTTATGGGGAGAAGGACGATTCGAAACAGGTTTTTGCTTGGTGCAAGAGAGAAGGGTTGGCATACATCGATGGACGGTTCTCATTTGCTGAGTTTGAATCACGTATCTTAAGCAAGCTGCCAGTCGATTTCCCTTATGTGGCGAAAGGCCTAAAATACAGCGACGCACTTTATTCGATACGCCCTCATGAGATGAACGCAAAACGAAGAACCTGGCGTTGTCTTGTTGGTTACCTTTCAAGTGATCAGATAATGGGGCGGATAGGAACTAGCGGTGGTGCTTCTGAGACAGTGTTTGATAAGTTCTCACTTGTCGATGATGATGGATCGCCAGTCCGGATCACCAGTCATCAAGTTCGGCATTACCTCAATACTCTCGCTCAGTCGAATAGTGCATCACAGATCGATATAGCGATGTGGTCAGGTCGCGCTGATGCTCATCAGAACAGCGCTTACGATCACACTACACCGGGTAGAATTTATTCGAATATTGAAGAGCTTGTCGAATCGACCGGCTCTAATTTGATAGGTGGGAGTCTGGCTAAGATAGAGCCAAAGGTCGTTGCCTGGCGTGGCGATGATCATCAACTAATCACTGGTTCTACGCACATGACTGATTTTGGTACTTGTACACATGATTACGCCATGTCGCCGTGCGAAAAGCATCTCGACTGCTTGAACTGCAACGAACTGGTTTGTATAAAGGGTGATGTTGTTAGAACGGAAAATATACGGCGGACACGTGACCAGACCAAAATACTATTGACGCAAGCAGAAGCAGCGGAGGGTAGTGATACGTACGGAGCCTCTCGGTGGGTCGAACATCAACGGCGCACTATCGAGCGTTGTGACCAGTGGCTAGCTGCTTTGGAAAACCCTACGGTGGCACCGGGGGCTGCAGTACGATTGAGTAAAGTGGAATCAGCTTCCCGGCTACAACAGGCATACGAGGATATCGACCAACAAATGATTCTGCCAGCCAAGAACGTCAAAGCACTAGAGGTAGAGACTTAACATGGCCAAACGTCGCGCTCGCGCTATTGATGAAGAAATAACGACTGTTGTCATTCAAATACTTGATGACTGGTCTGGCAAGCTTACGTGGAATGGCTTGATCGCAGCGATCAAAGCTAGCACCTCCATCGAATACACTCGTCAAGCACTGGCTAATCACAAACAGATTGCTGATGCGTTTGTATTGCGTAAGGCATCCCTTGCAAGATCGACTGGTAGGCCAGTATCTAGTAATAACCGAGTCAACACGTTGACTGATGCGGTAGATAGGCTCACGGTCGAAAACGCAAAGTTGAGTGCAGAACTGAATGGGTACAGGGAGATGTTTATACGCTGGACGGCAAATGCTCAGAAGAGAGGTGTAACGTCGGAGGTTTTAAATGAGCCTCTTTTGAAGCCGCAGCGTGGGCAGACTAAGGAATAGTGGAGAGCTACCAACGGGATTTGGATATACACAGTCCGTTTTGAACAATATGGGTGTTAAAATGCGAGATATATGTTTCATGGTGTCTCGCGCTGTACCGTATGCATCGGGGAAAGTCGGGCCTTTTTGCTGTAAGTGAATCGGCCGAGGTTTTGTTGGATTTCTTGCAAAGTAATATTGCTAAGCGGGCTGCCTTGTGATTTTAGTAGCTCTGAATCAGTAGTAATTATGTTGGCGAATGCCTAATAGAATTAACGAGATCAAGTTGTCGAACTCGCTCGTCGTTAAGATCAATACTGTCGACTTAGCAGTGCTAATGTTTGCATTCTAAGTCGATATCCAAGTCAGCCTACCAAGGGTATCTGTAACATGGGAACGAAAGAGAGCTTCGGCAGTGTAAGTCTAGTTCGTCAAGGTGATTTCAGATTTTACTCGTTTACTATGCCGAGCGATGTGCTTGCGGAAACTTGCTTTGTAGTGTCTCGAGACGAAGATCCTGTTATTGGTTTTCAGCGAGCGTTGGACAAAAAAGAGCCGCGGAGATCGCAAATTATATTGACTCTGGTCTGGGGACTGTACCAAGTTCCATCGTGTTGTCTGCGCAGGAAGAGTGTGAATTTGTTTATAATTCAAAGAAAAAATCCATAAGCTTCCTGCCCATCAATAAAGCATTTTTGATAATCGATGGCCAGCATCGAGTTTACGGCTTCAGACTTGCAAAAACGGCTCTAAGAGTGCCAGTGGTGGTGTACGAAAACTTGTCCAAACGGGACGAGTCGCGTTTGTTTATTGATATTAATTCAAAGCAGAAAGGTGTTCCTACAGAATTGCTTCTTGATATTAAGAAGATGGCTGAGTATGAAAATGATACCGAGCAGTATTTAAGAGAACTCTTCGATACATTCTCAAGTGAAAACAATAGTGCTTTGTACAACCGACTGTCAGCTGCAAACCGTCAAAAAGGAAAAATTACTCGCTCTGTGTTCAACACTGCAGTTAAACCTTTAGTCAAAGTATTTGGAAGCAGAAACACTGATGAGATATACGAAATATTCAACTCCTATCTGGTAGCTTTCGACGAGGGGGTTCTGAAGCCTCACAACATGTCCGAGCAGGCTTTCAATACTACAGTGTTCAAAGCTATAGCCGGTTTCTTTCCAGTTATCACAGCTAGAGTAAAAGATAGGTTTGGTGCAATATATTCGGTAGATAACTACTTCGAATTTACGGAAATCATAGGTCAACGAATTAAGCCTGACAAGATTGAAAACCCTACAAATGCTTATAAACCTATTGTGGAGCATTTGGAGGAGTCACTGAAGCGCGAGTTTACATTGTAGATGCTTCCCGAAATAGGGATACTTCATCAGCTAGCGGCAAATAATGTATTTGAGGTGACGAACCCCACGCAAGGTGACCTCAAAGCATGGCTTGCGAACGGTCAGTATCTATTGGCTAGTCCTTTGGCATCAAATACAAGTTCTCGAGCGACTGATTTCAAGCTGTTTTTCCAACGTTCCGATTTCTATTACGCATCTATGGCAAACGAATGCAATCGTTTTTCACAAGCAGCAATTGAAACGATGTGGAGTATAGGTGAAGTATCAAGACTTCCTAAAAGTGCTGGCTGGAGCACTATTAAAATGTATTACTCGGCATTCTTTGCGGCACATTCGTTATTGCGTATCTACGGAAAAGCATGCTCTCAGCTGTCAGCACAGCACGTGGCAAAAGTGTACGAAATTGCAGCGGCTACCAGTTATGCTGGAAACGTCACAAGTATCGATAGTGGATTTTACCTGTCGTCAGTTGACAACGGTGAAGTGACATATCGAAAGCTAAAAGACTCACATGCAGATACTTGGTCCTCTTTCTTTGATCTTCTTGCTTGGATTATTCAGGAAATAGATGGCACAACCGGCAGGGGTGTACATAAAGCCGATGCCATGACATTAGTGTCAAATATTAAGTTGGCCATATCACGATCTGGTGCGAGTAGAGGAAATTGGATGTCTCAGATGAGAAATAAAATCAATTACCAGCATACTAGTGGAGTTTGGTATCCCTATGTCGGTGCCATTCATGAGAACAGAATGATTTCGAAAAATGCAGGATGGCTACAAGCTCCAACTACGTTTGATTTGCGGGAAAATCAGGGTGACGTCTCTGCAATGTACAATATTAGTAATGCGATACTCTCGTTGATGTATCAACTAGTAAAATATGGTTTTGAGCGTTCTGGAAAGGCATCCACACCACTAAAGAACGGTACCTTCAGGTTGCTTCATCAAATTCAGATGATATAGAGCGAAATGTATTTGTTATTGAATGAGCAGGTATAAATAAACCCTTAGACTGGCAGTACGTAGAAGCTGATATTGGCTTGCCTTGATACATCTTTGTATCTGCCAATAGCAAGTAGGAAATATCAAAGATATCAGAAATATATTTACATAAAAAGATTGATATTATAAAATATATAAGTAAAACATAAGGATGAAGACATAATTTACATAGATAATAGGTATAACCGTTTTAGGGATTACCTTAGATCGGTTGCGTAAAGTATTTATCATAAGCCTCTGTAATTAGAGGCTTTTTATAGTGTTATCGTCAGTAATTGCTATCGTCAATAATTGACTGTAATTATAATACATCTATCGGTAGTAACGAGATGCCAGCGTTACCGTGTTGCCGACCGTCTGCGCTGGCAAAGTGCAACCTGCTCTGATTGGCTTTGGCCGCTCTCGTCTAGCTCGCAACAAACACAGTGATTCACCGCTTTCGCGCCACTATCTGTAGAAAATGGGCAGTCTGCTTATACGGTGCACGCTCACCCATAGCGGTTTCCAGTGCGTGTAATTTATCAAGTAAGTTCTGCTCGCCACCTGGGCTCTCGGCTTCAGGCAGTTCATCGGTACGACACAGAAGTCCGTAGTCACCCAGTACGTCGAAGCCCTGATTCTGCAACCACTCCTGTAGGAACGATGCTGAGAAGAACAGTACGTCTGCATCAAACACACGCGATGGGCCCCGAGTGCGCTCAAGCAACGTAGGCAGTTCTTCAGCAGTGTGTGAATCAACATTAATGCGGTACGGTTCTGAATACCAGTTTCTGACAATCAAAGACAGCAACCCTCCCGCTTTTAAAGGCTCACTCATCGATACAAGCAATGTTTCCCATGCTGGGCTGTATTGGATGACGTTATGGCAGATAACAAGGTCAAATGTGTCGGTTCCAAACAGTTCGTGAATGTTTCGAATGTCGTGTGCATGCCCGCTGATCCGATCTTGCAAACCGCTTGCTTCGGCGGTTGTTTCAAGATCGTGAAGCATTGCCATCGATCGATCCACAACATCCACGTTGGCACCAGATTCTGCAATAGGCAGACTGGCAAGACCATTTCCACCCCCAGCATCAAGAACCCTGAGCCCACTCGAATCAGATACATGACGCATCAGGAAAGTGTGTGACAGGCGGCGGCGCAGTCGCACGCGTAGTGTCTGTTGCTCCTCTTTCCAGCGCGGCATGCCGGATTCAAAAGCGAGTGTTGCGCGGGTTTCATCCAGCGCATCGCCTATCCCAAACGTACCGGCCTGAAGAGCCTTGCCAATCAGAACGCCGGTAATTCCTGGTTGGTTGTAGCAGGCGACTACGTCCTCCAGGTTGCGTACTTCGCCGCCAACGATGACGTCCATGCCTGAGAGCTCTGCCAATTCTCGTGAGTTGTCCAGGTCGGTACCACTCATGGTGCCATCAGGTTGTAACCGGGTATGAACCAATGTGGTTATGCCCAGCTGATACATCTGCACGGCAAGCGTTAGTGCGTTCAAGCCTCCGACTGCCGCCCAGTCGCGACCCAGCACAACACCGTCGGAGCTTGCAGTGATCGCTAGGGCAAAGCGTTCCCGCCCGTGTTTTATGATCGCCTCCGATACAATTTCCGGAGAGGTGATCGCCAATGTGTTCAACAGCACTCGGCTGACACCTGCACTTATCGCCTTGTCAATATTCTCAGTACCACCGATTCCGCCACCGTACTGTACTTTCACTGGTAGTTGGCACAGTTGCTCAAGCAAGGCCCAATTATGCTGGGCATGGGGGTCAAAGCTTGCATCCACGTTGACAACGTGCAACCACTGCGCACCATGCTCGATAGCATGGCGCGCCGCAGCAAGCTGATCGGTATCATCGTCAAGCACCGGTTTACTGCTTGTTGTATCAGCCGCTAAATCAACCAGACGACTTTGCGACAGATGTAGCGCGGGCAGAATCTCGAAATTACGGACCGGTGTTGTCACGTTGCAGTTACTCTGATGACGGAATCATCTCATGATAACTGATGAGAGAGATGCATCCTATTTGCACAGATATTGATAGTCATTGTGCTAACCTGCAGCGCCCTAGGTTGGGGATACCGTGTTCTAGCGACACAGATTCAGTGGTTCGAGGACCTGAATAAAGCCGTATTCAGGTGCCAATCGAGCCAACCCAAAGCGGCTGCTTATACAAATCTTCCCGCATGCGTTCATATTTCTATGAAACCCCAGAGTGACAATCGTGTTCGCCGTGCTCAGCTTTCAAACCGATTCTGAGCGTGATGAAATTGCCGCCACCAGTAGAGACATTTTTGCTAAGGAACAGGCAGAACAGGCAGATCACCTGTAATATCGGTGCGTCTGACAAATAAGCACTGTAGAGGTCATTTTTCTAAAGCATCGCGTGCCACCTGGACTATGCTTGAAGCACCTGCGCAAACTTATCCAAACGGCCTGACATTATCTTTGTGATCAATCTTCAGCCAGGTATACCATCAGCTTGCGAGAACTGTGGGTTCAGAACGGCATGTCTTTATTTAAACTATAGACTTTAGGAGGAACTTGATGGAGCACATAATGATACCCATCTCGTGTGGTGAATTGATTGATAAAATAACGATATTGGAGATAAAATCCCAGAAGATAACTGACTCGGATAAATTAAAAAATGTGCATCAGGAGCTCGATGAACTTAACCGCGC
>CALKXZ010000385.1 GCA_938003775.1 uncultured Granulosicoccus sp.
GTTGGCGGGTTCCTGCCGTTGATTCTAGGTGGTGGGGAATTCTGGCCACCCTTCGCGATGTCTATAGCCGGTGGCGTGCTTTTGTCTAGTATTGTGTCATTCTATTTTACACCGCCTATGTTTCGACTCATGTACACAAGCAGTACAAGCAACAGGTCAGAACCACTCATCGGTGATCCGAAACAAAAAATTCGGACTGCAGATGCTGTGGGCGCAACGTGAGCATGGAGAGTCAGCAGAAATCAACTAGCAAGCGATCCGCATACCACCATGGCAACCTTCGGGACCATCTCATAGCGGCCACACGATCATTGATTGAAAGCAATGGATCTGAACACTTCAAAGTGGCCGATGCATGCCGTCACGCAGGGGTAAGCACCGCAGCACCGTATCGGCATTTTGTCGATCGGCAGGCGTTGCTGAATGCTGTCGCTATTGCGGGCTTCCATGATTTGCGTGACAAGGCGCGAACCGCAGGCTCGCAATACTCATCAGGATCAGTCGACGCGGTCAGCGCTATCGGTCAGGCTTATGTGGCTTTTGCAGCTTGTGAACCGAATTTGTTTCGGTTGATGTTTGGTCAAAATACGTCGGATACTGATTCTCAAGCGGGTAATTGTGATGGGTTGCAACACACGCACATCGACAGAAAATCGGTGGATTGTGCCAACACCCGTATGACCGACTGTGAGAAAGCTGGCCGAGAGTGCTACGAGGTATTGCTTGAGCAACTGGTCGTGACTCTAAATCGTGAATCGATTGACGAAGCTGTGGTTAAGGCCGCCTTTCCACTGTGGACTTTCGTGCATGGTTTGTCGTTTCTCGTTATCGATGGCAACTTATCGGTTAATCAAATGCCGATTAATATAAAGCAGCAGATCGAATGGGCAACTGAATGCCTGATGCCTTCAACTCCCAACGAGCGAGACTGAGTCTTCCACTTAGTAGACACTACCAATAGAAAACTTCAATAGAGATATTTAATAGAGATATTTAATAAAGACCACTTACAGAGACCATCAGTTATCAGAGACTGCTAATAGAACCAACAACAACCTGTATTGCATCCCATAAGGTCACAAGGGTCACTGTCAAATTACCAACTCAATTTCACAAGCTACAGGCAAATTGTCATAATGCCTATCCGCTCAGTTCATGTCAGTTCAGAACTCTGTCAAGATAATGTACTGCCTACTAAATGTTGGCAGACAGCAGGTTGGACTGATGTAATTGGCTGATGTAGTTTTCTGACAACCACGCGTATAAATTCCAAAAAATGAGAATCAAAACGATGTGTTTTGATGAAAATGTATGCGAATTTGTTAGAATCGTATTTGCCCGGTATTTTTAATTGGTCCACATTAGGCGCACCGCAAACAACCACTTTATGGTTTCTCGGAGGAAATATGAAATTAATCTATAAAACGGCGCTCGCCGCGGCAGTTGGAGTCGCTACCGCGACAACAGCGTCTGCTGCAGACGAGCTCACAATTGCGATCGTGAACAACGGTCATATGATCAACATGCAGAAAGTCGCAGAGGCTTATACTGCAGATACCGGCGTGAAACTGAATTGGGTTTCTCTGGAAGAAGGCGTTCTACGTGAGCAGGTAACATCTGACACTGCTACCGGTGGTGGTCAATACGACATCATCAACATTGGTATGCAGGAAGCACCTATTTGGGGTGCAGCCGGTTGGATCGAGCCACTGACATTCGGTGATGACTATGACGTGGAAGACATCCTTCCTGCCATGCGCGCTGGTCTGTCCCACGACGGTACGCTGTATGCAGCACCGTTTTACGGCGAATCTTCTATGGTCATGTACCGCAAAGACCTAACAGACGCTGCCGGTGTAACCATCGCTGATAACGACTCATGGGACAATGTCAAAGCGGCTGCAGCTGCTATTCATAACCCGGACGAAGGTATTTACGGCGCCTGCTTACGTGGTAAGCCAGGCTGGGGCGACAATGGCGCTTTCATCACGACAGTTGCCAATTCGTTTGGTGCGGCATGGTTCGACAAAGACATGCGCCCACAACTCGACTCACCTGAGTGGAACGCTGCCGTTAACTTCTACGTTGACCTGCTAAGTAGCTATGGCCCTCCCGGCTCTGAAGGTAACTCGTTCAACGAAATCCTGGCACTGTATAACGAAGGCAAATGTGGTCTGTGGATCGATGCAACTATCGCAGCTTCATTCCTGGAAGTAGACGGCGTAGCGTATGCTCAGTCGCCTAATGCAGGTAACCCGGTCGGTGCTAACTGGCTGTGGGCTTGGGCAATGGCTGTACCAGCTGGTTCACCCAACGCTGAAGCCTCAATGAAGTTCATCGAATGGGCGACATCGAAAGACTATGTACAAGCTGTTGGTAATCACCCTGACTTCGGCTGGTCGAAAGTACCTACTGGACAACGTGCATCTACCTACGCTATCCCTGAATTCCAAGCAGTTGCAGGATTTGCAGCAGCTGAGATGGCAGCGATCGATTCAGCAGCTCCAGAAGCAACTGATCTGAAGCCATACCAAGGCGTGCAATTCGTAGCAATCCCAGAATTTCCTGAGATTGGTGGTGCGTTCGGTCAAGAAATGGCGGCAGCCCTGTCTGGTGCCAAGTCTGTTGAAGATGCGCTGGCAGCCGCACAAGAAGCTGCTGATTCCATCATGCAAGAAGCTGGCTACTACTAAGCTTTGTAATTTGATGTAAGCCTTGAAAGGGCTCGGCGGGATTCCGCCGGGCCTTTTTTTTCCAAGCAAGGTTCATGGAGCAATTCGTACGTACCTTTAAGCTTAAGTGCCTCCATCGATTTGTAAAGGTTTAAAGAGCTATGTCTAAGAGAACACTTCCTCGTCTATTGCAATCACCAGCAGTCATTTTACTGCTGCTGTGGATGCTAGTGCCACTGAGCATGACGCTCTATTTCTCGTTTATTCGATACGTTCTGAACAGTGCACGCAGACCCGAATGGACAACGCCAGCACTGAGTAACTGGCGCGGATTTGGCAACTACGAATACGTATTATTTCAGTCCAAAGATTTTTGGTTTGCCGTACAAAACAGCCTTTTCATCGTCAGCAGTATTCTCATTCTGACCGTTGTTCTAGGGCTTGCGCTTGCCATGCTGGTTAATCGTTCGTTTCCTGGGCGCGGGATTGTACGTGTCCTGCTTATTTCGCCATTTTTTGTCATGCCTGCAGTTAACGCTGTGCTGTGGATCAACATGATCTTGGACCCAGTTTTGGGACTGAACGGACTGGCAGTCGAAGGCATTAACGACATTATCCACAGCCTGAAGGATTTTCCCGTACTTGGCGCATTTTTCTCTATGTGGCCGGATATCGTGCCGATATCGTTCCGTGCGACGCAAACCTCAGCGTACGCCGTCATTATTATGGTGACGTGGCAATGGACACCCTTTGCTGTACTGATTTTTATGACCTCATTGCAGTCTGAAGATGAGAGCCAAAAAGAGGCAGCTATTCTTGATGGCGCCAACGCATGGTCGCGTTTTCGCAATCTAACGGTACCGCATCTGGCCAGACCAATCGCTATCGTAGTGATGATCCAGTCAATTTTTCACCTATCGCTCTACGCAGAAATAGAAATCGTTAGTCGCGGTAACGGCAACAAAAACTTGCCGTACCTCATTGGTGAATTCACATCGAACAATATTGGTGCAGCGAGTGCCGCTGGCATCTTCGCCGTAATCATTGCCAACATCGTAGCGATTTTTCTACTTCGCATGGTTGGCAAGAGCATGATGGATTAGGACACTGACATGGCAACAGTTGCTCAATCATCCAGGTTCGGAAAAGTGTTTTGGCCCGTTTTAGCATGGGCCATTGCCATAGTTTTTTTCTTTCCTATTTTTTGGTTGATTTTTACCAGTTTTAAAACAGACGCGGATGCTGTCAAACCCGAGTTTCTGTTTTTTTTCAAGCCAACGCTTGATAACTATCTCAACATGACCGATAACTACGATTACTGGCGCTTTGCCATTAATTCGGTCATTACCTCGACATTTGCGACAACCTTAGCCTTAGTGGTTGGTGTACCGGCTGCCTATGCCATGGCATTTAATCCCAGTCGGCATACCAAAGATATTCTCATGTGGATGCTGTCAACGAAAATGTTGCCAGCCGCTGCAGTGCTGTATCCCATGACATTTTTAACCAAAAATTTTCTGGGTATTTACGATACGCATTTTCTAGTCATTCTGGTGCTCTGTCTTATCAATCTACCTATCGTGATTTGGATGCTGTTCACTTATTTTAAAGAGGTTCCCAAGGAGATTATTGAAGCCGGTAAAATGGATGGTGTGAGTACCTGGGGGGAAATCAAGGACATTCTCATCCCACTTGCGTGGGGAGGCGTGGCGTCAACCGCACTGCTCACCTTTATATTTTGCTGGAACGAAGCCTACTGGACGGTTCGCCTGACAACGACAGAAGCGGCAACGCTGTCCAAATTAATAGAGGGTAACCGAGCTCCGGAAGGCTTGTTTTTCGGTAGGCTTTCAGCCGTATCAACCGCGGCAGTCGGCCCCATTATTATTCTGGGTTGGTTTTGCCAGAAACAGCTGGTGCGCGGTTTGACCTTCGGGGCAGTCAAATGAGTGTGGACTCCTCCACGTTATACAACTTCGCTGCAAACACTCTCGCAGGTGAAGTGATGTTCAGGGTGCCCCGTAATCAATCCATTGAACTAACAACTCAGATTAACCCAGGCTGCGGCGCTACAGTGTTCAGTTAGTGACATGTCGATTATTGAACCCGAAATTGAACAGGTTGATCGCAGCACGCGTTCGATACGTTATCTTGAACACGGGTGGCCATCAGAATTATGTCGCTGGCATGCCCACGAAGAGTATGAACTGCACCTGGTTGTTGAAACACGCGGCAAGGCATTTGTGGGTGACTACATCGGTGATTTCAAAGCCGGCGACCTGTTTATGACAGGACCTAACTTGCCGCATAACTGGATCACCGACCAGGTGTGGTCGAATCCCGTTGAAATACGAGACATGCTGATACAGTTCAGCCACGAAAGCGTGGAAAAACTGGCTGACGGATTCCCCGAATTCTCGCAAGTACTCAAACTACTCCAACTGGCCCAGTCAGGTATTTACTTTGAGGGGTTTAACCCAACTTTTGCGCGCGGGCATATGGAGTCTATTCGTGATAACAGAGGAGCCGAACGTATTCTGGCGTTTGTGCGCTTTCTGGTTCGACTCAATGAGCACGCCGAAAAGAAAACCTTATCAATCACAAAGCTCATCCAACCTGAGGGTGGTAGCAAGCAAGCCCGTATTGCACAGGTGGTAGATCATGTTACCAAGCATTTTTTTGAATCGTTCACAGTGGCACAAGCCGCTGCAATGGCAAACATGACAGAGATTACCTTCAGCCGAAATTTCCAATCGGTTACAGGTCATAGTTTCGTTGATTTTTTGAACCGTATTCGTATTGGGCAAGCATGCGGGATGCTCTACGCATCCGATGATCAAATCACCTCTATTGCACAAGAATCAGGTTATAAAAATCTGGCTAATTTTAATCGGCATTTTCTTAAGGTGAGAGGGATGACACCATCTGAGTACCGTGAGACCGCACGTAAAGATCTCACACCAAAGTGCGACACACCCTCATGAACAGCATAGAACCCGATTCAATTGCTGCGACCCGTTATGACAGGTCGGCCTGCCAGGTCGGTGTAGTTCATTTAGGTTTTGGAGCCTTTCATCGTTCGCACCAAGCGGTCTATCTGGATGATTATATGGAGGCCTCAGGTGATCTGCGCTGGGGCATAGCGGCGGTGAATTTACGCGAATCTGAAGCAGCACACTTTAAAGCTGCCATTGATGATAATAATCATCACGATGGGTATTTTTTGAAGTCCTACTCTGCAACAGGCGAAGCGAGCCTGCGACGCGTACGCAGTCATATTCAATTCGCCGACTGGAGTGCGGCACAGACAACGAGCGAAGCCCTGTTGTCTCTACCATCCGTCCACCTGGTTACAATCACTGTCACTGAAAGTGGCTATTACACGGATCCGAATGGCGACCTAAATATTGCTGACCCAACCATCAAAGCAGAGATCTCGGGAGATAATGCCAAGAGCGTTTACGCCTATTTACGCAAAGCGATTGCCACACGGGTTACCACCACCAACGCACCTTTGACCATAGCGTGTTGCGATAATATCCGTCAGAACGGCAAAATGCTGGGTAGTAACTTTCTCGCATACCTTAAGGCCTGCGGCGAAATTGACTTAGCAACCTGGGTTGAAAACAACATCGCCTTTCCCTGCTCAATGGTGGATCGAATAACGCCGCGCAGTCCAGCGTCACTGAGCACAGAGCTCTCGACACTGGTTGGAGTACCCGTAACATCGCCGGTAATGGCGGAAGATTTTTCGCAATGGGTCCTACAATCAACATCCACTACAGCCATGCCTGACCTTGCCCAGGTGGGGGTGACAGTGACAGCTGACGTGGATGTGTATGAAGAAACAAAAATCAGGGTGCTCAATGGTGGGCACACCGCCCTGGCCTATTTAGCGGCTTTGGACGGCGTCGAGACGTTTGATGCAGCGATGCGAGATCCCTATCTGTTGGCGCATTTCCAGAATTTTGAAACTAAAGAGGTGCTTCCGGCGCTGACGCTTGACCTGCCCTTTTCAAAAGCAGACTATCTTCAACAAATTATTCTGCGTTTTGGTAATGCTGCTATTGGAGACACCGTTGCGCGGATTTGTGCAGATGGTATGGCGAAATTTCCTATTTTCATTCGCCCAACTCTTGAGGGCTGTTTGAAACAAGGGATCATGCCCACTTTTGCGATACGCAGTATCGCCAGTTGGTATGTCTTTGCCACCCATGTAGATGCAGGCAAGATCGGGTTTGATTATCTGGAACCCAGCTGGGCCGATCTAAAGGCACTATTGGGAACGGACGCCTTCATCATTAGTCGGCAACTTTGGGGTGAGTTGCCGACAAGTTACCCCGAATTCGCCGATACCTTACGGCATGAAATTAAAGAAATGGAGTCAAAATGGCCAATCTGACCCTGCGCGATGTGCGCAAACGCTATGGTGATATCCAAGTTATGCATGGCGTTGACCTTGACATTGTTGACGGTGAATTTGTTGTCTTCGTGGGTCCCTCTGGGTGTGGGAAGTCTACGTTGCTGCGCATGATAGCCGGATTGGAGGAAATCTCAGATGGGACTGTTTCCATAGGTGATAAGGTAGTTAACGATATTGCAGCCTCAAAACGGGGTGTGGCAATGGTGTTCCAGACCTACGCACTCTACCCGCACATGACGGTGTACAAAAACATGGCGTTTGGCCTTAAGCAAGCTAAGACCGACCCCGCTGAGATTGATAAACGTGTGCGAGGGGCTGCCGAAATTCTGCAGATAACAGACTATCTTGACCGTAGCCCCCGCAATCTTTCAGGAGGCCAACGTCAACGTGTCGCTATAGGTCGTGCCATTGTCCGCGATCCAGAAGTTTTTTTGTTTGACGAGCCGCTATCCAACCTGGATGCCGCCCTGCGTGTTCAAACTCGCTTGGAAATTGCCCGTTTACATGAACGGCTCAAAACCACCATGATTTACGTTACTCACGATCAAGTCGAGGCGATGACGCTTGCCGATAAAATCGTGGTTCTGCGAGATGGTTTGATTGAGCAGGTTGGCTCACCAATAGAGTTGTACGAACGCCCAGCCAATGCATTTGTCGCCCAATTTATTGGTAGCCCTAAGATGAATTTTTTCATCGCTGACGACCTTTCACCAACGGGTAAAACACGACTTGGCCGTGATATCGCGGCGAATATACAGGTGGGATTTCGGCCCGAACATCTGACAATGACAGACACCGAAAACGCCATTGTAGAGGGCAAACTTGAGCTAGTCGAAAACCTGGGTGAATATGCGTTGGTTCATTTAATCACGGCCTCAAACGTTGAATTTATTGCCAAAACAGAAAAACCTCCCGCAGCGCCTAAGGGGTCGACAATCGGGTTTGGTATTAAGCCGGAGCTGATGCATTTCTTTGACAAAAACTCAGGCGAACGGCTGTAATCAACGAACAGGCTACTCACGCAACAAACAACCACGGATAAACGTGAATCGCGACAATCGCCTGCGGTGAAAATCCTTGTCGCGCCGGTAGCCTATTTGTTGATCATCCGTAGTTGTTGGTCATCTATGTTTTCTATAACGTGCGGCTGATGCCAAGACAGCCGATGTTGTTGTTGAGGTATATGAACCGATAGTATCCGACTGCTTTATTGTTAATCGAGCGCTATAGTGCCAGGGAACCTACTAACAGGAGTTCCCTAGTGATTCTGCACCTCACCACCATACTGGCCTTCCAACTAATCGGTGAAACCCTGGCCCGCAGTTTTAATCTGATTGTGCCGGGCCCGGTCTTAGGTATGGCACTCCTGCTGGCATTTTTCATTGCGTCACCGCGCGCAGCCAAAGCGATCCAACCGACGGCTCAAAGTCTGTTATCCCACTTATCGTTACTGTTTGTCCCCGCCGGTGTGGGCATTATTGGTCACCTGGATCGGCTGGGTACTGATGGTCCTGCAATTTTCCTAGCACTTGCAGTGAGCACGGCACTTGCAATCACGGTAGGGGCATTGGTTTTTTCAGGCCTCAGCGCCTTACTGGAGACGAGTGAATGAATGAGTTCACTCAGATCTGGACGTACCTTGCCGAAGAGCCTTTACTTTGGCTGACAGCCACATTGATTGCCTACAGCCTTGGCGATGCCGCTTTCAGAGCGTCAAAGAAAAAACCGTATGTCAATCCGGTACTGATTGCTGTGATGCTTCTAGCGCTGGTTCTTTGGGGCACAGCCACGCCGTACCAAACCTATTTTGAAGGTGCACAGTTTGTTCATTTCATGCTCGGTCCAGCAACGGTTGCGCTGGCTGCGCCACTGTATGGTAATTTGTCTAAGATCCGCCGCTCTGCCATCCCGATGTTCTGCGCGCTACTGGCTGGATCAACAACCGCCATTCTCAGTGCTTTGGGTGTCACCTACGCCTTGGGTATTCGCGGCGAGGTGCTGATGTCGATTGCCCCTAAATCTGTAACCGCACCGGTTGCTTTGGGTATTTCCGAATCCATTGGTGGTTCGCCTACCCTGACCGCCGTGTTAGTCATACTGACAGGCGTTATGGGAGCGGTGATGGCCACACCGTTACTAAATTTACTGCGTATCACCGACTGGCGCGCCCGTGGATTCGCCGTTGGAGTTGCATCACATGGGATCGGCACTGCTAGGGCGTTTCAGGTGAACGAAACCGCCGGTGCTTTTGCTGGGATTGGTATGGGTCTTAACGCTATGTTGACAGCCGTACTCGCACCGTTGATTGTCAGTTTACTCGTGTGATGTATAGCGGCAAGCTGTGTTGCCAACCCACACAAGTATCCACGACAGCGTTCAGTGGCTACGTGCACGGTAAACACATGTCGCGTCACAGATGAAGATGGGCCGCTCCAACCGGAGCGGCTCACCCTCGACTAAGTTACGCCTGCAGGTCAAACCTGTCTGCGTTCATAACCTTCGTCCACGCCGCAACAAAGTCACGTACAAATTTTTCGGCGTTGTCGTCCTGTGCATACACCTCTGCGTAAGCACGCAAGATTGAATTAGAACCAAACACCAAGTCCGCACTGGTCGCAGTCCATTTCACCTTGCCACTGCTACGATCGCGAATTTCATAGCTGCCGTCAGATCCCACCGGGTGCCAGCTATTATTCATGTCAGTCAGATTGACGAAAAAATCGCTCGTCAGTTGACCTACACGATCGGTGAACACACCGTGTTCTGAACCACCATGGTTGGTACCCAATACACGCATGCCACCGACCAGCACTGTCATCTCAGCACCAGTTATGCCCATTAACTGCGCCCGATCAAGCATTAACTCTTCCGGACCCACCACGTATTTTTCCTTTTGAAAATTACGGAATCCGTCTGCCAGTGGCTCAAGGACCGAAAAGCTGTCCGCGTCCGTCAGCTCCGCCTTAGCATCGCCTCTGCCCGGCGAGAACGGTACAGGCACACTGTGACCAGCCGCTTTTATCGACTGTTCCAGACCAACATTACCTGCTAATACAATGACATCGGCAACAGAGGCGCCAGTATCAGCCGCAATCGACTCGAGTACCTTGAGTACCTTAGCCAAACGTTGTGGCTCGTTAGCTTCCCAGTCTTTTTGCGGGGCTAGACGGATACGTGCACCGTTGGCGCCACCACGTTTATCTGAGCCGCGATAAGTCCGTGCGCTGTCCCAAGCAGTGGCGATCATGTCAGCAGCGGCTAAACCACTGTCTGCAATTTTTGCCTTAACGGCATCGACACTATAGCCCGTAGAACCGGCCGGTACCGGATCTTGCCAGATTAAATCTTCAGCCGGTACGTCCGGTCCCAAGTAGTTAGATTTGGGTCCCATATCACGATGAGTAAGCTTGAACCACGCACGCGCAAAGGTATCGGCGAAGTAGTCAGGATCGGCCATAAATTTTTGGCAGATTTCGTTGTAAATAGGATCCACCTTCATAGCCATGTCGGCATCTGTCATCATCGGATCTCGTCGGATGGATGGATCTGACGCATCTATGGGTTTGGCCTCTTCAGGCATATCAACCGGTTTCCATTGATTGGCACCAGCGCGTGACTTTGTCTTTTCCCACTCATAGTTGAACAGATAGTCAAAGTAACCCATATCCCACTGCGTCGGGTTATAAGTCCAGGCACCTTCAATACCTGATGTAAACGCGTCTGCCGCCTTGGCTGATTGGCCAGGATTAGCCCAACCAAGACCTTGCGCCTGTACTTCAGTCGCTTCTGGTTCTGATCCGATATTGGCATGATCGCCACCGCCGTGAGCTTTTCCAACCGTGTGTCCACCACAGGTCAATGCGGCTGTTTCTTCGTCGTTCATAGCCATGCGAGCAAACGTTTCGCGGACATGTTTAGCCGTTCGGGCCGGATCAAGAACACCGTTCACTCCCTCTGGATTGACGTAGATCAGGCCCATATGTACCGAAGCCAACGGGTTGTACATGGTAGACGCATCATCAAGATCTTCATAACGGTTGGCACTGTCTGCCAGCCATTCGTCTTCTGCACCCCAATTAATATCAGTTTCCGGACCCCAGATGTCCTGACGGCCGAAACCGAAACCAAAGGTCTTTAAACCCATGGATTCATAAGACATGTTGCCAGCCAGAATAATCAGGTCCGCCCATGACAGTGCGTTGCCGTATTTCTTTTTCGCTGGCCAAAGTAGACGACGAGCCTTATCGAGACTGGCGTTGTCAGGCCACGAATTTAACGGTGCGAATCGGATATTTCCGGAGCCTGCACCACCACGACCATCACCCATGCGGTAGGAGCCTGCAGAGTGCCACGCAAGACGAATCATCAAACCGCCGTAGTGACCCCAGTCCGCTGGCCACCATGACTGGCTTTCAGTGAGTAACGCCTTAACATCGGCTTTAACGGCCTCGTGATCCAGAGCTTTGACTGCTTCCCGGTGGTTGTAATCCACATCCATGGGGCTGGTGCGCGCACCATGTTGATGCAAAATATCCAGATTAAGTGCATTAGGCCACCACTTTGTGACCGGTTTTTCTGTTGAAGTGTTGCCACCGTGGGCGAAGGGACAACCTCCTCCGATTTCACCTTCCATATTGGGTCTCCTGATTAACGTCGTTGATAAGGTTGATGTGTTGCATAAATTGGCCAGCTCAAGCTGACCAGCCGAAGATATGTAGCAGCCGCCACACGTAACGTCTTCTACACATAAAGTGTTTGTAAGTCTTTCTAATCGTCAATGCAGTTCACTTGGTCAGACATTCTGTTGGCATGAAATAGCGATTACTGATTGTCCAGTTTTATTCTGTGGCGATAGATTATTGGCACTCTGGACAAACACCCCAATAAATCACTTCTGCCTCGTCTATTTGGTATCCATGATCATGCTCAGCCACTAGACAGGGTGCTTCACCTACTGCGCAATCAATGTCAACTAGATTGCCACATTGGCGGCAGGCCAAATGGTGATGGTTATCGACACGGTGCTCGTAGCGTGCGGCAGACCCAGCGGGTTGTATACGGCGCAATAGCCCGTGCTCAGCCATGGCTTTCAAGGCATCATAAACCGCTTGCCTGGATATAACGCCTAGCTCCTCTTTGACTGTTTTACAAATCTCATCAGCCATGCCATGAGGCGACATCTGTACCGCACGATAAACCGCAAGGCGCTGCGCAGTTACTTGCAACCCCGCGTGCTTAAGCGCTGCTGCGACATCAGGGGGATTCTGTTTGGCCTTGATTTCTTGCATGAACTTATACTGATCCCAATTCTGTACTTTGTCAAGAATTAGGATAAAACTCTTTTATGAAGCGACGGGTATTTATCTGAATCTATTGTCGAGCTTACGTAAAAGGGGTTTCTGGCCCTAACCGCCGATAATCTGCACCAACAAACGTAGTCGGTGATGTATCAGAAAAAACGATCTCTGAAAATGCTAGTAAAGATCAGGCAGGAGAAGAACGTACACTAAAGGGGTCTGAAGTCCAGTGGTATCGGATAGGCGGCGACTGTTACCAGCCGCCACCCTCCTAAGAACCGTGCATGCGAGTTTCCCAGCACACGGCTCAAGCCTTTGCTGAAGCCATTTACCTGACCCAGCAATCCAAGTACTAAATGGGAAACCATAATTCCTCGCGTTTGGACGAACGGCGCTGACGTTTGCGCCGCTCAAAGTACGAGTTGTAGGCTGGATCGTAGGGTGTCGCCTTAGCGATCACCTTAACGTGTCGAACGATCTTGGTACTGGCCATCCGGATGAGTCTGAACATGTCGGCATGCCCGTCAGCTGTTCGTGTTTTCGCATGAAACCACCAGTTGTTAGGCGCTGGATGTTTGTAATACTTATCAAAAATCCAGGTTGCTCCCTTGTTCGGGTGTCTCCGTCGTGTCCAGCGATAGATCGCCTGAAAGATGGCCGTATCGACCTTGCTGAAAATCTGTTTCGAGACGACATGCCGGTAATAGTTCGCCCAGCCTCTCAACTTGGGGTTGAGAAGCCAGATCAGACTGTCGGTTTTAATCGTCGGGTGGGATTTGATCAGTGCACGAATGCCATCAAGGAAGGTTTTGACACTCTTCCGAGATGGTTTGATTAGCAGTTTCCCGCTATATTTACGCGCATTGAAGCCGAGGAAATCGAAGCCATCGTCGATATGGGTGATGTGAGTTTTCTCTGTCGAGAGACTCAACCCTCGTTCCGTTAGAAAAGCCACAATGGCAGGCTGAACCCTAGTCTCAAGAACTTCTTTTGAGATCCCGGTTACAATGAAGTCGTCCGTATATCTGACGAAGTTGACCTTGTCGGATTTAGTGACTGCTTGTTTAACTACTGCCTCCAGACCGTCCAGTACCATATTCGCCAAAGCTGGAGACACAATGGAACCTTGCGGGCTTCCGGCCTCCGTATCGTGGAAACTTCCTTCCTCGATGTATCCCGCTGCCAGCCACTGATATAGAAGGCGCTTATCGGTACGGATATGCTCCATCAGCCACGGGTGGTCAATTTCATCGAAACACGCTTTTATATCGCCCTCGAGAACCCATTGCGCAGAAGTCTTCCTCGATAATGAAAGAAAGCACTGTTGAATGGCGTCTGCAGCACTGCGTTTAGGTCGAAACCCATACGAGTTTTTGTCCGCTGTTGTTTCCGCCACGGGCTCCAGCGCCAGCAGATGACTCGATGCCGTCATTTGCTTTTCCTCATAAAGTCGATTCTCCATATTCTCTCGCAATGAAAGACCAGTTGGACGTAGGCCCGCTTTCGCGGCGAATCACCAAGGATTCGTATCTCCGCCATTAC
>CALKXZ010000386.1 GCA_938003775.1 uncultured Granulosicoccus sp.
CTGCTGACCAATAGTGAGGACTGGTGGCCAGCTACCGGGCACCTCCCCGTGAGAACCATGTCAAGTATCTGAGTAGCGGGATTGAAATTGCGCTTTCAGTGTCAACCTCAAGCTCCTGAAGTACAGTTAAACTAAAGGTAATCAAATCACGCAAGGATGCGTTAGATGGCACTTCCACAGCCGGAGAGGATGTTTGGTGTCGCGCCTGCCTATGTGCGGCATAAGCCCAAACAGACACTGTTGTATCAACTGGTAGAGCAGTATTGGCCTGAATTCCAAACGCAGCTGAGTGAGACGGGTCGTTTTTTTGCTAAGGCACGTAACGCGCGAATTCGAGGACTACCTGACGTGTGGTCGACTTGAGAACGGTTTTGAAGCGCGTGCGTTGTGAGAGCTGCAGCCATGAGCATCTTACCTGGGCGGCCCCACCTGGGCGGCCCCGCCTAGGCGGCCCCGTCGTTATATTTCCCGCCCCGCCATATCAGAAGGGCGTTTGGAGCTGACAGATCAGCGGATGGTCAGATACGTCGGGGCGGCCTTCCGCCTGAAGACGGCGTATCGGGATAGGACTACTCGGTGGCAATCTGACACGTAGTGTGAAGGTGAAGAAAACCACTACTGATGAGTAGGTCGATGGACGAGAAGACCCGGATCAGACAGCGGGCAAGCGCAAATGAATGTGTTGCGCCCTGAAGGGCATAAAGGCGCAAAAGGCTGAAGCATGTTTTCAATCAGGCCGCGTAGGCGGGGTCGCCCAGGTATTGATGTGTGTATCTGTAGTGCTTGTGGGCACCCGGTCAGGGCAATGGCTGTGCGGTGGTGATTGATCAGGTGCCAGATGAGTGATAGAGCTTCGCTGCTCCGGTCCCAGCCAGCGTGTCAAACAGAAGGTGGACAAGTAGTTGGTCGCCGTTTCACTGATGAAATACCCTGGTTGTAGGTATATTTGTATAGCGGCCTAATGGTAATGGGCGATTTATACTTCTTACATTTGGAGCAGTTTCTGAATGAGCAAGAATTCAAGTATTGGTGTCAGCGCTGAGGATCTTGCAGTCATCACTATGAGATTTCACTCAACCAGAGTGGTCACCTATATCCAATTCAGCCAATGCTTTTACAAGGTGATCACGCAGAAAAATCGTATCATTGTACTGAAAAAGGTGTTCAAATTCATCAAGCTCTTCAAGTGCTGCGTTCGCATATGCAAGAGCTAAGTGAGCATGTGATATCCCGTCTTCTATATCTGAATGACACGCGCATGCAGATTCAACACTTGCCAGCTCTGCTTGAATTTTTCCCCACTCAATGGGTGATGCTTCGCGAGAGAATATGCTGGACGCTGCAACAAAGGCAATTTTAGCTTGCTCGATTCGTTTGAGTTGGCTGTTATTTTCTGCACTAGACAGACTATTCAGTTCCGTCAGACTTTGCCCAATGCTAATTCGCATTTTTGCCCATAGTATTGGCATGTTTGCTGGCGTAATAATTTCGGAAGCTTGCTCATAGGCAATAATTGCCTGTTGAAGTTGGTCATCATTTTTGGTACAAGAAAATAGTGACCTTAGCGAGTTTCCTATCGCGTGCAGAGTTAAGGCCCAATCCATCGGCGTACGTTCTCGAGTGCGTTCTTCCAGAGAGCAACGATAGGCATCGATAGCACGTTCCAATAAGACTGCTTTTTCCATTCTTTGGCCTATACGGCCTTGCCCTTGTAGCGCGGTACCCAGATTGTATTGCGCTTCAGCCCATTTCAATGGCATCTGCTCACGCGGTCTGGCTTTTAGAACCATCTCGAAGGCCAACACTGCTCCTCGGAAGTTACTGGATTCACTGTATTGTCGTTCACCAAGTGCAATAAACGATTTGCCTATATGGTTGTACAGAATTTCCTCGTGTTCAGGAAGCTGTACTCGATCCAGTAACATATGCGCTAGCTGGTTCGCAACCTCGATGTCGAATACCATCGCCAGTTGAATTCCTTGTTCATACCACTGACTTAGTACGCGCTCACAAGCTTCTAGATAGGTATTAGGTTCGTATTCGTTCAATGAGATTTTTGCTAACTCATACTCACATGCAAGATCAACGTTGTTGGTGATTATGGCTTGCGCAATTCCTTTGTCGTATAGCTCGTACAGATATCTATCTGCGTAGGACTCTGCATCTTTGAGTACCTTGGTCGCAAGATCAATCTTTCCCTGTCTATTTAAGCTATTCACTTCAGCATTGGTTTTAGCCCAGTGGGGATGTCTTTCCAGCTCGCTTATGCGCTCAATTGGGTCCGTGCGCGCTATGCCTAGCGCGCGTTGTAGCTCTAGCAAGCGGGTTTCTTTGTCAAAAGACTCGTACCCATGCTTAAGGCGTGCAAACCGAAGCGCTAGGCAGAAAAATTGTGGCTCGGTCAGGCTAGAATCACCCTGTGTTTCTGTACAAGATCTTAGGAAGAACTCAAGATTGGTGTCAACCTGATTGGCAAACTCGCCTTTGTGTAAAACGCCCAGAACCAAGTTACGATAGTCTACTTCTTGGACTTCTGACCAGAAATTGCGGTCTGTTTGACACTCCTTCATGCCGGCTTTCAATGCCAGCTTCATTGCGGGATTGGTCGATTTGTCATTGTTACTCATAAATAGTCCAAGGACAAAGTCTGCCAACTCTGCATGAAGATCATTCTTGATAATCTCGAACCGATCCCTTTGCCCAAACAGCACGGGCTCTTTGGTCAATAGCTGGAGCAGTTTTTCCAGATCTACAGGCTCGAGATCAGACTTACTCCTAAGTGCTTCAATAACCATCAGTTGCACATTCTGGCGAGCCTGTTTTGTAAACTCGCCTTGCAGTGATCGGCCTATGGCAGACAAACCGATTAACCCCGCTTCCTGCTGATGCATCTGACTGTCTTGAGCTAGCATAAATGCGTAGGTGCCGATGCAAAGGTTGCTTATTTCGAGGCTTGGTTCATCCATGGATTTGATAGAGAGTTTGTTGAAAGGTGGTATCTAGTGTGTTGTCAACAGTATCAGAATTTACATAAGCTGCCTCCTGAATTTGGCAGTCTCATACAGCGCATTGAACCCGCGTAGCCATCGGCTGGTTGTAAGTATTTTTATGTGGTGGCTTCGTGGAAATAGGCGGTTTATACTTTCTATAGTCTTAGCTGAGAACTCCGTCAGACAGAAACGGTTTGACTCAGGATGGCGAGGGCTATTTGATCGCATAACCGGAAAAACAGGTCGCATACGCAAGCAGATTGAACAAAAAGCAGCTGAAGCAGAACAACGAGACAAAATGAGCGAGATACGCTAATATTTGAGCAACTAAACCAACGGCAAAAGCTGCAAGCGCGAGCTGACCGATTAATTCCCTTCAGTCTAAAACGCAAAGACTCACTCGATAAAGATATTCAACAATATCAATATATTGAAGAACGAAGAAACAAACTCTTTGAGTACGAACAAAAAAATCACAGACTCGATGGTGTTGCATTCTGTAGGGACACGTCAATAACTACCTGCCTGTTGCAACGATCCGTGGGCTATCAACGTTTTGGTCGCCGTGGGAAGCAATCCCGTCGGTGAGGAATCGTCACGCTTGAATTCTAAGGTCTATCCTTCGGATTGTAGCAATAGAGTTTTAATATCCATCACTATGTAGCCTCCTATGAATTTACTGTTCGTACAAGATTCTCGTAGTAAGACTTCAGAGTTATCTTCAATTGGCGTCTGAGGGTTCCCAGCGTCGAGGACAAGTCATTGATGTGTGCGATTTACACACATTACTCGGCTAACCTCCAGCTACATACCGGTGGCACATGCAAGCTAAGCACATCGCCGCCGAAAAGCGTAGATATGTCGAAATTACATGGTTTTATCGACACTCGCTGAAAATATGTCGACCATATCGACAGGTGGAACCTTCCTTGAGAAAAACGTCACACCTGTCGGCTGACTTGGCATCGCTTATGCGAATCACAATGGTATGAACATGTCGAGCATTCTAACAGGCTGTTGAAAAACACCGTGATAGTGCGACAATAGCAGAAACCGGTTTGGAGACAATCAATGCGTGGTGAGATTGATCCGCAGCGAGGCATGTTCAGCTATGTCGACCTTGAGCAACGCGTACCTCAGGATCACCCGAT
>CALKXZ010000387.1 GCA_938003775.1 uncultured Granulosicoccus sp.
GGTGTGGCTATATCGATACCGATTTCGACGACGGTGCCTTTTTCATGTTCGTGCAAGTCTGCATCTAAGGTCACTGCAAACGGCCCACCGAAAAGCTTGCCTTGCTGTAGACAGGCTGCATCGGCTGCCAATACAAAGAATAGAGCGGGTTGCCACTGGTCATTGTCGATTTGAACCGGCACACAACTTACTGTGACTTGAGCGTTGTGCAATAAGACGACTATGTCGTCGGGGAATCGTTCGACAACTGACACGTAATGATCCTACCAGGAGCGGCCAACAGGGATACCCGAACAATACCACTCACCGGCAATAGCGTGGCGTAACGAGATACAAGAGATAACCGGATCCGTGCCATTATTGGTACGGATCCGGCTGGTGTCCCCTGGGTAAGTGTATATATTCTGAGTAAACTCAGGGTCAATGCACGGTGAGATCAGCTAGCGGTTGAATGCGCTTGCGCCTCGGCTCGCCGTGCACGTCGACGACTTCCCGCAGGTTCAATAACCTTGCCATCAGCTTCAGCTTTTGCATACCACTGGTCATGATGCTGCTTAGCCCATTCGGTAGACACGTAACCCGTAGACATACCTTCGAAAGCGCCCTCTGTTCCGGCCGTACCGATATAGATATGACCCAACGCTATGGCGGTCCAACCAATGGACACAACAGCATGGATCATATGAGCCTGTTGCATCTGCGGCCGGGCTCCCTCTACTAGCGGTATAAAGCTGGCCCATGCAGGAATAGGAATTCCATACGCCGGTGCCACCAGGATCAGGCCTGTCACGCAGACCGCAAGGCCCGCCATTGTTACCACCCAGAACCAAACCTTCTCGCCACCATTCATGCGTCCCGCTGACGGATGGGTCTTGCTAAACAGACCACCCCCTTCTTTGAACCACTGTATATCGGTCGCATTCGGGAAGTTGTGCCAGATCCACATGACAATCATCAGAACAATACCGACGGTGAACAAGGGGCCTAACACATGATGAATCGTGGTCGAGGCTTGTGCCCACATTGCAAACCCTGCCTTACCCAATAGCGGTATCAGCACAGCACGGCCAATCAACATACTGACACCTGTTATGGCCAGCGCAATGAATGATATGGCAGTGACCCAGTGAACCAGACGGTCGAACCAGTTCCAACGCTTAATTCTGCGTCCTGAACGTGGTGCATCCAGCTTGTTACGACCGTGAAGCAGATGGTACAGCAACAGAATGACTGCCATCACTACGATGGCCCACGGTGCATATTTACCGATGGTAGCCTCACGTTTTACCAGCCAGTCAATGCCACCCGGGGCTATCAGAACATCGGTCTCCTGACCTTTGACAGCCGTGTACCCGCCAATGCCGCCGTTGACAGCTCGCCACGTATTGGAACGTGGATTGACCACTGATCCAGCCTCTTGCGCAACAGCCTCATGACCCAGCCAGTGAATAGAGTAACTGGCCAGGGGCAGCAACACCGCCAGCCCCAAAATGGCCAACAGACTGTAGGTCGTTATGCGGCGCTTACGCGCCGGGCTCATCTTTTTTCTAACCGGATCTTGAACCGGTATATGCAGTGAATCGTTGGGAGTTTGCATCAGCGTTAACCCTCAGGGTACGCCGTTTCCCAGCCCCACGTCTGTGGTCTGCCACCGCGACGCAGTATTCGCTCCCGATAGATGTCCGCTATTTCGTCACCATCACCGGCGATCAGTGCACGCGTTGAACACATCTCTGCGCATAGCGGCAGCTTGCCCTCAGCAATGCGATTGCGACCATACTTTTCGTACTCAGCATCGCTCAGATCAGCCTCATCCGGGCCACCTGCACAGAACGTACATTTGTCCATCTTGCCGCGTGCGCCAAAGGAGGATTGCTGCGGAAACTGCGGAGCGCCAAACGGGCAGGCATAAAAGCAGTAACCACAACCAATGCACAGGCTTTTGTCATGCAATACGATGCCATCGTCGGTTGTATTGAAACAATCGACCGGACATACGGCCTGGCACGGCGCATCGGTGCAATGCATACAGGCCACCGATATGGACTTTTCACCGGGCTTACCATCATCCAGAGTCACAACTCGGCGACGGTTTACACCCCAGGGAACCTCGTGCTCGTTCTTACACGCGGTTACACAGCCATTACACTCAATACAACGCTCGGCGTCGCACAAAAATTTCATTCTTGCCATTGTTATATCCCCTTCAAGCTGCTGTTATCTTGCAGAGCGAGCACTTCGACTCTTGCATCTGGGTCACGGAATCGTAGCCGTAGGTCATGGTGTGATTGTCTGGTTCTCCACGGACATACGGCGCAGAGCCTTCTGGATACTTATCAATCAGATCCTTACCCTCGTGCATGCCACCAAAGTGGAACGGTGTGAATACCACACCGCGTGCAACTCGGTCGGTGACCATAGCCTTGACATGTATCTTTCCACCTTCAGGCCCCTCGAGCCAGACCATCTGGCCGTCCTCGATATTGATATCGTTGGCATCGGCCTGATTGATCTCAACGAACATATCTTGCTGCAGTTCAGCCAGCCACGGGTTGGATCGCGACTCTTCACCGCCGCCTTCGTATTCCACCAGTCGACCACTGGTATGGATCAGTGGGTAGTCCTGCGAATAGTCCTCGGCCTGGATAGAGGCATAACGGGTTGGTAACCGATAGTGTGACTTTCTATCTTCATAGGTTGGATAATCATCGACCAAGTCGCGGCGCACGGTATACAACGGTTCACGGTGCACTGGAATCGGATCCGGGAAAGTCCACACATTGACGCGCGCTTTCGCGTTACCAAACGGTGCACAACCATGTGCGATAGCCACACGCTGAATACCGCCAGAGACATCTGTTTTCCAGTTCTTGCCTTCAGCTGCCGCTTTCTCATCGGCAGTTAGATCATCCCACCAGCCGAGTGTCTTGAGCATGTCGGCTGTGAACTCTGGATAACCGTCTTCAATTTCCGCATCAACCGACCAGGAGTCTTCGGCCAGTAGATTGACACCGTCACGTTCAACGCCAAAGCGCGCACGGAAATTCAAGCCGCCCTCTGCCACCGGTTTACTCGTATCGTACAAGTTCGGTGTACCCGGGTGGGCCATATCGGCCGAACCCCAGCATGGCCAAGGCATTCCGTAGTACTGCCCGTCCAGCGGACCACCGGTAGCCTGGAGCGTCGTCTCATCAAACGTTCCACGATGCTCCATGTGCTCTTTTATGCGCTCGGGACTCTGACCGGTGTAACCGATCGTCCACATACCCCTGTTGAATTCGCGCGTGATGTCCTCAACCAGAGGCTCATCATTGTTTACCTCAATGTTCTTGGTCAGCTGCTCGCCGAATCCCAGCTTGGCTGCCAGCTTGTACATGATAGTGTGATCAGGTAACGCCTCAAACAGTGGTTCAATAACTTTATTTCTCCACTGCAAAGACCGGTTGGATGCTGTGACAGATCCATAGGTTTCAAACTGAGTGGTCGCTGGCAATAAATACATGCCCTCTTGGCGATCCGGCAGCACTGCGGTGTGCGTTGGATACGGGTCGATCACCACCAGCAGATCCAATTTTTCCATCGCAGCCTTCATTTCAGGCCCACGTGTTTGAGAGTTTGGTGCATGTCCCCAAAGCACCATGGCGCGAATATTATCTTTCTGGGCTATGTTTTCCTTGTCCTCTAGAACACCATCGATCCAGCGCGATACCGGCATACCAGCGGTATTCATCGGCTTAAGGTCTTTGTCACCTTTCTTTTCATAGGAATTCTGGTCAAAACGGTCTTTGATCCAGTCGTATTCCAGGTCCCAAACACCTGCCCAATGTTTCCAAGATCCTTCGGATAAACCGTAGTAGCCGGGCAATGTATGCGACAGCACACCCATATCGGTGGCCCCTTGAACGTTGTCATGGCCACGGAAAATATTAGCCCCACCACCTGACACACCAATATTGCCCAGCGCCAATTGCAACGTGCAATAAGCACGCGTGTTGTTATTTCCAATAGTGTGCTGGGTTCCACCCATACACCAAACGATCGTGCCAGGGCGATTCTCAGCCATGGTCTGCGCCGCTTGTTTCAATTGAGCCTCAGGAATACCGGTGACCCGTTCAGTCTCCTCCGGTGTCCACTTGGCCACCTCAGCACGGATATCATCCATGCCGTAAACACGTTGACGGATGTACTCCTTGTCTTCCCAGCCGTTTTCAAAGATATGCCATAGGATGCCCCAGACCACCGGTACATCCGTGCCTGGACGCATCTGAATGAATTGATCAGAGTGCGCAGCTGTGCGGGTGAAGCGTGGGTCGACCACAATCAGTTTCGAACCGTTCTCCTTGGCTTTCAGAATATGTTGCATAGCCACTGGGTGCGCCTCGGCGGCGTTTGAGCCAATGAAGAACATGGCCTTGGACTTCTGCATGTCGTTATAGGAGTTGGTCATCGCACCATAACCCCACGTATTTGCCACGCCAGCTACCGTGGTTGAATGGCAGATACGCGCCTGGTGATCGACGTTATTCGACCCCCATAAGGCCGCAAATTTTCGGAACAGATAAGCCTGTTCATTGTTGTGCTTGGCAGAGCCGAGCCAGAAAACCGAATCAGACGTAGATTCCTCACGAATTTTCAGCATCTGGTCGCCGATTTCTTCAACCGCCTGGTCCCAGGAGACTCTCGTCCACTTGCCTCCCTCCAGTTTCATTGGGTACTTCAGGCGGCGCTCTCCATGTCCGTGCTCGCGCACAGCCGCACCTTTCGCACAATGCGCCCCCATATTAATGGGAGAGTCGTAGTCCGGTTCCTGACCTGTCCAGACGCCATTTTGAATTTCAGCAATGACCCCACAACCCACTGAGCAATGTGTGCAGATTGACCGAACTTCGGTGGTTTCCACCCCTTCTTTCGCGTAATTTTCGGCGGCCCGGGCTTTCCTCAACATACTCGGACCTGCTGACACCGCCAGTGCAGCACCGCCTGCTGTTATGCCTGAGTTCTTTAAAAATGTCCGTCGATTAACGCTAACACCCAGTAGGCCGAAAGCTGTGCTGGCGCTGTTAAGTCCGGCGGCGTCGGGTGTTTGCTTGTGAACCTTGCGTGTGAGTTTCATGTGTAAGTCCCCTGCTAATGTATTCGCGCATGCCCGTGTCTTGTTAGGGATGCCTGATTCTGCACTGTTGGTTATCTATACCCGTGTAACGGTGCAGTTAAAGACGCTTGTTAGAAACGAGCGCGTGCGTAGTAGCGCTTGACGTGGTCTGATTTTCTGTAGCCCTGCTGGGGCTGATCTGGCACCTCACTGTCGATCGTGTTGTCCAGAGATTCACCGCTGACAGCTGCGCCACTTGCAACAGCTCCACCGGCAACAGCAGCTCCTTGCAAGAACCCACGGCGTTTTGCATTGATGTATTTCGGCTGTTTGGTATCGGTCATTGTGACAATCCTCGTGGTGGAGTCCAACTCCGGTGCTAACCGGAAAAGACGGCTGTTAAGTTGGGTATTGTTCAGCTCTGCATATCGAGAAGCTGTTGCTCAAAGTCAAAGAAGCTCTCGCCAAAAAAACCGACAGAGCGATAAAAATGGGCTGTATTGGCATTCTGCATATCGTTAAAGAAGCGACCAACCCAGGGTGATAAATGATCGTTAAAAAATGTTTGCTGTGTATCGAGTGGTATCTCGTCAGAACTCCGAATGATCAGCGCCATGGCATCGCACAAAGCGGCAATGTGATCCTCTGATTCGACGACACCCTCCTGACGTTCAATGCCCAATTTATCCAGATCTGCTCGCAGCACAGCGACGGGCTTTTCCATCAAAAAACCGGTCATGTACCAAGAACCAAAGGGCATCAATTCTCCGCGTCCCACACCTATCAGCAACGAAAAATACTCATCGTGGACCGATTGCAGGTCGGTTTTAAGGCTGGCTTGTTTCATCAGCTCCCAGCCCATGGCAATCTGTCCGTCACTGGCGTCAACCTCACCAATATCCCGCAGTCGCTGCAACGTGCCTTCGTCCGGGGCCCGTGCCAACAGGCTGGATAACAGCTCGTACACCGCAGCGCGCATGGCCTGCGCCTGATCCTGCACAAATTCGTGCTCGCTCTTGACGCTCAGCACGGGATGATCAATGGTCATAACATTCATTACCTGTATTCTCGGATAGCCAGACAACCTTCACAAGCAGCGTCAACAAAATGAACCGTGATCCCTAGCAGTCCGAGTATTTCTCCAAATTAGCGCCAAGATCGGCTTTACGGTCCAAAATGTCGCAACCCACTGGCGTTCTTGCGTTCAAAACGGCAGTGTCGATGACTGTTGTCATCGTCGGGTTCAACGGGGCTTTTCATGCACTGAAATACCGGCGGCATCCTCTTCAAACATATCGCGCACACGACAGTCACCGCATAGTTTCAAACGACGGACAGCACTCTCGTTCTGGAACATCCAGTGACTGGACAGTTTTTCGGTCATGGTGTTGATCATGGCCTGCGTGCTGAAAACGGTGTGGCAGCGTGTACAGTGAAAAGGCTGCTCTTCGTGAAGCGTCTCAACCTTTCTGGCTTCGATACTGTCCCAGGTATAACGAGTCTGCAGAGTGATGGCAGATTCGGGGCACGCTGTTTCACACAGTCCGCACTGCACGCAATTGGCCTCGATGAACCGTAAAGCGGGAGTATCTTGACCGTCAAGCAATGCTTTCGCCGGGCACGTAGAGACGCAGGCCATGCATAAGGTGCAAGCGTTGGTATCTACATTGATACGCCCGAAAGGCGCTCCTGCCGGCAGCTCTGTGCTCTCAGGTACCGGTGTCAGTTGATCAGACAATGCATCCAGTGCCAAACGTAATGTCTGTCGTTTGTCATTGTGCGTGGCAAAGTCCTGCGGGTTAAGCTGCTGCAGACGCGCAATCGTCGCAATTTGTTCAGCGTGATCATTAGTATGATCACGTTGCAGGGCATCGGTTGGCAACAACTGTGGTAACTGCTTGCTACTGATCAATTGCACGGGCGAATGAGTCAACCCCAACGCATTCAACAAGGGTTCTAACCAGGCCTGTTGCGAGGTCAATGCACGTCGGTTGGGATCGTCCTCGTCCGTGTCGATTACGATATACACGCGACTGGCTGGTCCGGCGAGCATGCTCAACCAATAGTCCGCGCCAAAAGCCGACACCTCCTCCACTAGCAATGGCATGATCGAGCCGTCAAACTGCGCGGCATCGATAGCGGCCTGGTGAGCCTCAGTATGCAACACAATCGTGTCGGCATGATGCGAGGACAATAGATGACGCGTGCGTAAAATGGCATCTGCTGGGCGGGGATAGGCATAACTCATTGCCCCACTGGGACACACGGTGGCACAGCTACCGCAACCTTGACACAGGAACGGATCCACACTGATACCTTCTCCATCAGAACGGATAGCATCAGTAGTGCATACATCCATGCAGCGATGACAGCCGTCCAACTCGCTACGACTGTGCGCACAAATACTGGCGTTATAGTTAAAGTAACGGGGCTTGTCGAATTCACCGCGTAGCTCCAACAGCTCATGGATCGCCTGGTCCACGCTGCTGTCATCCGTTGCATGCAGATAACCAAATGGCGGCAGACGCATTGGCATCAATGCCTGCGCCGATAAGTCCAGTACCAGGTCAAACAAACCCGACTCTCGATACACCGACACACCTAAATCCAGTTCGACACTGTGAGCGTCTTGTGTGGCTGGCACTAGGGCTCGAAATGCGCCCAGATAACCGCTCAGTAATAGCTTGGGTACGGTAAACACGGCAACCCCGTCATCGGTTAAACGCTTGCTAACCTGGCTTGCCGTAGTGTCCACATGTACCACGGTAAAACCACTGGCTGCCAATGGCGCTGCACTGCTAAGCGCATGCTCAGGGTGACCAATTACCAGACAATGCCCCTGGGATACGTACTGAATCTGAGACGTTGCTTCACCCAGTTGCTGTTGTCGGGTCACACTCGACATATCGGGTGTAAAGGTGACAGTGTGTTGCTGGTCGCTCATGATGTTGTCCGGGAAGGCGGCGGTAGTGCCTGACCATTGCTAGCGGAAGTGTCGTCGTGCTCATCAGCGGCGACCTGTATCGATTCTGCTGTGGTAGCGTCGGACATCTGTTGCACATCTGACTCATTGTGTGAACAGGTGTCAGTCAGCTCCTCGTCACTGCTCTCGCACCCGTCTTGACGCTCACCTTGAAGCTCGTCTTGACGCTCGTCTTGACGCTCGTCTTGAAGCTCGTCTTGAAGCTCGTCAGACTCGCAATCTTCGCCTTTTTCTTCGGCTATGTTGGCTTGCTGTTGCGTTTCTTGCGCAAGCGATTCCTGCTCTTGCACCAGTTTACGTGCCTCCTCTTCGGCTTCTAGTCTCAAGCGTTCCTTGCGTGCGGTGTGCCACTTCATATCCGAGGTAATGGTGTCACCCAGCGGCTCAAACACAGTGTAGTCACCGTCGTAGTCATTAAGCCCATCACGGACATTAAACGCTGGTTGCTGAAACACATGTCGAAGCGCAGCTTTACGAAGCGCTGCACTGACGCCTTCACTGAAAAAACCACTGACATCACTCGTGGCAGTCAGTGTCTCAATAGCGGGCATGTCGGTATCAGTGAGTACAGGCGTATCATCGCTAGCACCATCAGGTGTTGATGCTTCAACAGCTAATTCAGAAGTCTCGTCAGGACCCGTGTCGGGGTGTTTGGTTGTCGTCTCGACAGGTGGGGTATTCGCCTGCTGCTTGCGTGAAGACCAACGGTTCAGAAATCCATCGCGTTTTTGTGTTTCAGGCATTGGCAATCACTCTTGACCTGTCGAATAAGGTTGACCGGAGCCTGGCTCTTCTGACCATTTTTTGCGTTTGCGTTTTTTAAATTGCGTCGGCTTGTAGTGTTGCAAAACAAACGCTTCCATATAGCGGTAGAGTTCTGCGGGGATAGGCGCGCTGAGCACCAGCGAATCGGTCTCTGCGCACGCAGAGGCTTCATCGTAATCAATGGTCACCAGCACCGGGGCAACCGTTACACCTGCGGTATTTGCACCATCCACCGGATCGACATCATCGCGGCACACGACGTACACCAAAGGCTTGTCACCAATCAATGCGTGCCAGTAACGCTCGCAGGCGTCTTTGTACAGCATGACCTGAAAACCGGACCATGCGAAAAGATCGCCCTTATCGCTGGTACCGGCGGCCGCGGCACCGCTGGAAGATGTATCGTTGCCCGCAACGACATTTTCGCCAACGGCCACGGTGTGCAAATACCACGAGGGCATCGACCAGAAAGAGCGGCTGATAATGCGCCGCTCCAGCAATATCGTCACACACAGACTCAACCGTTTAGGAATATCAGCGCTCATCAGGTTGATAACACCACCACGCAACCAACAATACCCACACTATTGCATGAGCGGAACATCTGTTGAAACCCCTGATCACGGGCACGTGGCGATAGTTGGCTGTTTTTTGATAATAACTTGCTGATCCATCGAAATATCGGGACAAATTGTCGCAATCTGGTTCCAGTACGATCATATTCTGCACTCGCACGCCGTGACTTGTTCTGTCCAGACTCTTAAAGTCTTCCATTAAGATCTGAACCGAGCGAATGACGATGCCAGCCACAGCCCACACGCTACCCAGCCTCAGCGACGAAGGCTTGATGCCGGCACAC
>CALKXZ010000388.1 GCA_938003775.1 uncultured Granulosicoccus sp.
CAGCACACCATCGGGCAGGCCTGCCTGATGCAGCAGCTCAGCAACCATCATGACCGCTGACGGGTCACGTTCGGAAGGCTTCAACACAAAGGTATTTCCACAGGCAATTGCAACGGGATACATCCACAGAGGAACCATGGCTGGAAAGTTAAACGGTGTGATACCAGCACACACGCCTAACGCCTGACGATCTGACCAAGAATCGATCTGCGGGCCGACATTTCTGGAAAATTCGCCCTTAAGCATCTGTGGGATACCACAAACAAATTCAACCACCTCTCGACCGCGCTGCACTTCACCGAGCGCATCATCATGGGTTTTACCATGCTCGCGAGAGATCTCACGTGCAACATCGTCAGCGTGTTTAGTCAGCAATTCATTGAACCGAAACATGATCGCCGCACGTTTGAGCGGTGGTGTTGCAGCCCAGGCAGGAAAGGCTGCAGCGGCTGTTTCCACGGCTGCCGCAACTTCAGCCGCCGAACTCAGCCCGACATCATCAATGGCATCACCTGTGGCAGGGTTGTAGACGGATTGACTTCGGCCACTGGCACTGGCCACTCGCTGGCCACCAATAAAATTAGGAATCATGTAATCTAAACGTCGCTTGTGCTTAGGCGCACGCTATCGTATCTTGACCATACGGTCAACATTTTGAAGCTATCGTTTTGACAATTGCCAGCGCACCGAAGAAACGTACGCGTATTCAGGCCCAGAATGAGGCTAAAATAATCCGCGCAGCGCTGGACGTGTTCTCCACTCACGGTTACCGCGGATCAACCGTGGACCAAATTGCTGACACAGCCGGTATGTCCAAGGCTAACGTGTTGTACTACTTTAACAAGAAGCAAGATATTTACGGCGCAGTCTTGGCACGCACTCTGGATGTATGGCTGGATCCGTTGGATGAAATGAACCCCGACGGTAACCCCATCGATGAGCTTTGGCAATATGCACAACGCAAATTACAAATGTCACGTGAAGCCCCTCGCGCTTCTCGGTTGTTCGCCAACGAAATCTTACAAGGTGCGCCCGTAATACGTTCGTTTCTGCATCATGAGCTTAAGGAACTAGTGCACCGTAAATGTCAGGTCATGCAAGGTTGGATTAATGATGGCAAGCTGGCACCGGTAACACCACTGCATGTGTTGTTTCTTATATGGTCCGCCACACAGCACTACGCCGATTTCGACCCACAAATACAGGCATTACACGACGCTGACGACAATACTTTGTACCACGACGCCGAGCGCACCTTAAAGACAATCCTGACACGTGGCCTGGCACCATAAATACGTTTGTCACTGCATCGAATCGACCATGGCTAGCACTCGAACAGCGACCCGTCATTGCAACTATTTCAACGGGCATTAACAGTCTTGACAACCCGAAATGACTCAACCGCTACTGACACAGAAAATCAACGGACTGAGCATGCCAGCTCTTTTGCACCGCTTGTTGGCACTGATGCACACACATTAATATTGGGCAGCATGCCGGGCCAGGCATCGCTAAAACAGCTGCGGTATTACGCTCATCCTAGAAACGGCTTTTGGCCAATCATGCTGGCTATTGTCAACAACACACCAGCCTCTTTTGAACACGCGAGCACCATGTCTTATGAAGAACGATGCCAGTGCCTGAGCGCGAATGGCTACGCAGTATGGGATGTGCTGGCCCACTGTTATCGACCGGGCAGTCTTGACAGTAACATTGTTCGTAACACCGAAAAGGCTAACGATATTGCAAGTCTGGTACAGCGCCATCCTAATTTGCACCGTATTGCGTTTAACGGCAAAACAGCACAGGCGTTATTCAGGCGACATGTGACCTTGCCTAAGCCATACACGCTCGTATCGTTGCCATCAAGCAGCCCGGCCATGGCCAGTTTGACGCTTAGCCAAAAGCATCAGCGCTGGGCCGAAGGATTATTGGGATGAGTGGTCCAATTGGCATAGTTCATTGAGATTGGCTGCTGGGTGCGCGCATCCACACCCGACGATTGTTGCTCCATGGTGATGCAGTGCTCCACGGGACAGACGTTCACGCACAGGTTGCAACCCACGCATTCTTCATCAATCACTTCGAATTTACGTTGACCATCAACCAGGGCAGTTATCGCTTGATGCGACGTGTCTTCACACACGACGTGGCAGCGGCCACACTGAATGCACAAATCCTGATTGATCAGCGCCTTGCTGATGTAGTTAAGATTCAGTTGCTGCCAGTCTTTGACATTAGGTGTAGCGCGTCCAACCACCTCACTGACCGATTGATAACCGTTATCGTCCATCCAATCAGACAAGCCATGTGTCAGTTCTTCAATAATACGGAAGCCGTAGGTCATGGCTGCTGTGCAAACCTGCACGTTACCGGCCCCGAGCGCCAGAAATTCTGCCGCGTCGCGCCAAGTGGTAACACCGCCAATACCTGAGATAGGCAATGTGGCTGTTTCTGGATCTCGTGCAATCTCTGCCACCATGTTTAGCGCTATAGGTTTAACGGCGGGGCCGCAATAACCACCGTGGGATCCCCAACCATCGATACTGGGTTCTGGTGACATGGTGTCCAGATTTACGCTGGTGATCGAATTGATCGTGTTAATCAGTGACACAGCATCGGCACCACCGGCGTGAGCTGCCCGTGCCGGGCCACGTACATCAGTGATGTTTGGCGTCAGTTTGACGATAACCGGTAGCTTTGTGTATTGCTTACACCATTCGGTCACCATCTGAATGTACTCAGGTACCTGACCCACGGCAGCCCCCATACCGCGCTCGGACATGCCATGCGGACAACCAAAGTTCAACTCGACACCATCGGCGCCGGTATCCTGAACCTTTAACAGAATATCCTTCCAGTTCTTTTCCTCACAGGGCACCATCAAGGACACGATCATGGCTCTATCAGGCCAGTTACGTTTCACCCGGGCAATCTCATCCAGGTTGATTTGTAATGGTCTATCGGTTATCAGCTCAATGTTGTTCAAACCAATCAGAACTCGATCACCGGAGTACACCGCCCCATAGCGTGGACCATTGACGTTAACAACGTGAGGATCTTCACCCAGGGTCTTCCAGACAACCCCGCCCCAGCCAGCTTCAAACGCGCGAACGACATTCACTTCCTTGTCAGTGGGTGGCGCGGATGCCAGCCAGAAAGGGTTAGGTGACTTGATGCCCAGGAACTCACTGCTTAGATCAGCCATGTGTTTACTCCTGCAAAGTTGTGTGAATGGATTCAGCGGCCAGTTTGCCGTCTTGTACTGCCGCGACTGTGAGGTCTTCGCCGGTGGCCGCACAATCACCGCCTGCCCATATTTTTTTATCGGATGTTCGCCGCTGTTCATCAACGTGGATACGGCCTTGTTCAATCGCCAAAGCATCCATACCATTGTCGGTGACAAATTGCTGACCAATAGCCGTTAGTACGCGGTCACAAACAATCGTTATCGATTCTCCGGTTGGCTCGTAATTGCCAGACTCGCTGTGCATGTAGGCGAATTCGATAGCGCAAACTTGGCCGTTATCACCCAGTATTCGTAATGGCTGCAACCCGGTCCGAATCATCACACCATTAACCTTGGCCAGATCTTGTTCGAACGGGCTGGCGTTCATGTTCTCAACACCGCGTCGATAGACCACCGTCACCTCTTCAGCACCCAGCATTTTACTTTGTACCGCAGCATCGATTGCGGTCATGCCACCGCCTATAACCACTGTTCGCCGCCCACTAGTAACGTTCGCTAAATCTTTCGCCTGACGCAATTGCGCAATAAACTCAACCGCATCCACGACACCATCCAGTGTTGCACCTTCTATGCGCAGGTCGTTAACAGCACCCAGACCGACACCCACAAACACCGCATCGTAATCATTCTTAAGCTGCTCAAGAGTGACATCGGTTCCGAGCCGATGGCTGTGCTCGACGCTAATCCCACCGATCGACAGAATGTAATCAACCTCAACCTGGGCAAAATCATCGACAGTCTTGTAAGCAGCGATACCGTATTCATTTAAGCCACCAGACTTGGGTTTAGCATCGTAGATCGTCACGTTGTGTCCATACATCGCAAGTCTGTGTGCGCAAGCTAACCCAGCTGGGCCTGCGCCGAGCACTGCGATACGTTTGCCTGTGTCGGCTGCACGCGTAT
>CALKXZ010000389.1 GCA_938003775.1 uncultured Granulosicoccus sp.
TGCCAGCGATGTCTGATCAGGCCATTATTGTGCGTGAGCAAGGCACTATATTCTTGGCAGGTCCGCCTCTGGTTAAAGCCGCAACGGGTGAACAGGTTAGCGCTGAGGTGTTGGGCGGTGGTGATACACACACTCGCCTGTCAGGTGTTGCGGACCAATTGGCCGATGATGATCACCACGCGCTGGCATTGGCCCGCCGGTGCATTGCATCACTGAACCCGCATAAACCCCAAACCGTTCAGCGGCTAGAACCCGTCGAGCCCGCTCATGACATTGAGGAACTATTGGGGTTGATGCCGGCTGATACTCGTAAATCGTTTGATGTACGTAGCGTGATTGCACGCATCGTTGATGCCTCAATTTTCGACGAATTCAAACCGCGGTTCGGATCAACACTAGTGACAGGATTTGCACACGTGCACGGTATACCGGTGGGTATCATTGCCAATAACGGTGTGCTGTTTTCAGACAGTGCGCTCAAGGGTGCACATTTTGTAGAACTGTGTTGCCAACGTAATATCCCACTGGTGTTTTTACAAAACATCACAGGCTTCATGGTTGGGCAAGCAGCCGAAGCCGGTGGCATTGCTAAGCATGGTGCCAAACTGGTTATGGCAGTTACCAATGCTGCGGTGCCCAAAATCACGTTCATTATCGGTGGCTCATACGGTGCGGGTAATTACGGTATGTGTGGTCGTGCCTATGACCCGCGATTTTTATGGATATGGCCCAATGCACGCATCTCGGTGATGGGAGGCGAGCAGGCAGCTGATGTGCTGGCCACGGTGCGTGAAGCGGGCATGGTGCGGCAGGGTAAGCCTTTTGGTGATGCGGAGCGAGCAGCTTTCCGGCAACCTTTAGTAGACCAGTTTGAGGCGCAATCCCGTCCACTCTATGCGTCATCACGTTTGTGGGACGATGGCATTATTGATCCTCGCAGCACCCGTGATGTGCTCGGATTGAGCTTGTCCATCAGTCTGAATGCACCCATACCAGAGACACGCTTTGGCGTGTTCAGGATGTAAGGGACGTTGAACAAACTGCTCATAGCCAATCGTGGTGAGATTGCCTGCCGAATCATACGCACGGCTAAACAGCAGGGCATTGCCACTGTCGCTGTTTATTCAACTGTGGATGCACAGGCTCAACATGTGCTGAACGCCGATCAAGCGGTCTGTATTGGTCCTGCAATGGCGGCTGAGAGTTATCTGGTTGTCGACAACATCATTGCCGCGGCACAACAAACCGGGGCTGACGCTATTCATCCTGGCTACGGTTTTCTGTCTGAAAATCCTGCATTGGTCGATGCCTGTACTCAGCATGGCATCACCTTTGTCGGGCCATCGGCTTCCGCTATGCGAGCCATGGGTTTAAAGGATGCGGCCAAGCAACTGATGAGCGAGGCGGGCGTACCTGTGGTACCGGGTTATCACGGGGAGTCACAAATGCCGGAACTGCTAGCGGCGCAAGCCGTCAAAATCGGTTACCCGGTGCTGATCAAAGCACGCGCTGGTGGCGGTGGCAAAGGCATGCGACAAGTCCACCATCCGGGCGAATTTGCGGCAGCACTTGAAGCAGCACAGCGCGAGGCTGATGCAAGTTTTGGTGATCCTCATGTGCTAATCGAGAAATACATAGCCAAGCCTCGTCATATCGAAGTTCAGGTATTTGGCGATTCACACGGCAACGTGGTGCATCTGTTCGAACGTGATTGTTCACTGCAACGTCGGCATCAGAAAGTGATTGAAGAGGCGCCCGCGCCGGACATGCCATCGGCTGTCAGGCAAGCCATGACGAGTGCGGCGCTGACGGCTGCTAAAGCGATTGCTTATGAAGGTGCTGGCACGGTCGAATTCATTGTCGATGGCAGCAGCGAGCTGCGTACCGATGGCTTTTGGTTTATGGAAATGAACACGCGTTTGCAGGTTGAACACCCAGTGACTGAAGCGATCACTGGCATCGATCTGGTCGACTGGCAGTTACGAGTGGCGCGTGGAGAGCCTTTGCCCAAGGTGCAATCTGACATCCACATGGATGGGCATGCGGTCGAGGCGCGCCTGTATGCCGAGAATCCGTCGAACGGATTCCTGCCTGCTGTCGGGTACTTAGCGCGTTTTAGTTTGTCAGCGTTGGGGCGTGCGGACAGCGGGGTGGTGGCCGGTGATCGGGTGTTACCGCATTACGACCCGTTATTGGCAAAACTGGTGGCCCATGCACCTGATCGGCCATCAGCCTTTGTTCGATTGGCTCGACAACTTGAGGAGTCTTGCGTGATGGGAACAATCACCAATCGCGAATTCCTGTGGCGCCTGGCTAAACATGATGCGGTGGTCGCTGGCCGTTTCGATACCTCGTTCATTGCGGTACATTTCGATCAATTAGTCGCCACACCTTGTCTACCAGCGTTGGCTGCGGCTGCCTGTATTGCGTTGGTAGAGCCGTGGCTTGATGATCAGCCAGTGGCTCCAGTGGCAAACCGTTTGGGTAGCTGGCAACTCTGGGGTGCCGCTAAGCGCCAGGTCCGATTACTTCATGAGGGTGAGATCCTGTTATTCGATTGTGTTCAGGTCCATCAAGCGCCTATGGGTCAGTATTGGCAGGTTAGCTGCCCGGGTTGGTCGGCGTTTCCGTCATCAGGGTTTCAGCTGTGTCGTCAACACGTGCACAAATTGCGGGTGAACGGAGTGGTTCAACCGTTTTATAGCGTGCTTGACGATCATGAAATGAGTGTGCAGTTAGGACCGGAGGCAGCAGTCTTTAGCTTGCCGGTACCCGGTGCCGACCCGTCGCTTGAGCACAGTAGCGATACGATCCTCTCACCCATGCCTGGTCGAGTGGTGGCCGTGCATTGCAGTGTGGGTGAGCGTATTAAGTCAGGACAGGCTCTTGTGTCAGTGGAAGCTATGAAAATGGAGCAGGATTTAACCAGCCCACGTGACGGTGTTGTGGAGTTCATTGGTGTGGGTGTGGGTGATCAAATTACCGAAGAGGTTGAGCTTGTGCGGCTGGTGGAGGAGTAGTCTTAGCATGCGCTCATGACCAGTCAATTCATTGGCGAACTGCCAATGAGCCCTTTCTGGTATACGACACCGACGGCATCGCATTTGCAGGCTATCCCTCCAGCCCGGTTACGTTAGAAGTCGAGTGACAGCGGTAGCGGGGCTGTAGTGGGACTGTTATACTTGTATAATTATGTTCCAGCGAACTCCCTGTGTAGAACTATTCTGCAAACAGTAGCGCTGGTTCCGTCAACCAGAGTCAGCCTGCCCGGATCAGCTGTTGGGGTTGCCCCTTGCGGGTACGCCCTCCTGGCATGAAAGTCATCAGTCGTTAAAGAAGGCTCCTCTGGGAGCCTTTTTCATTGGTCGAAATAAGTCGTCAGAACAATTCAATGCAGCGAGCCAGTCAACAAGTTGTCAGTGTTATCGAACCCGTCGTTAGCGGGTTGGGTTACGAGCTTGTGGGTGCAGAATTTGGCCAGGCGGAAAATGGCACCACCTTAAGGGTCTATATAGATAAGCCCGAGGGCATTGTCATGGAAGACTGTGCAACGGTTAGTAGACAACTGAATGCGGTACTGGATGTTGAAGACACCATCAAGAGTGCCTATTTGCTGGAAGTGTCATCTCCGGGTGTAGACCGACCGTTGTTCACGGAGGTACATTTTGAGGCTCATGTCGGTGAGCAGGTCAAGATTCGGCTCGGAGACGGTGTCGGTGGTCGGCGTAATTTTAAGGGACAGCTGGTTGGCGTTAAAGAAGGTATTGCAACCGTCGAGGTCGATGGAATTGATTACGACCTTGCGGTTACTGATGTGGATCAGGCGCACATTATCGGGCGTCTACCTGGATGATTTTCAAAGCGAACAAACCAACGATAGTTAGGAATGGCGGTGCCATTCGCGAATTTGAGGCTCTCGATTCATGAGTAAAGACATTCTGCTCGTTGTAGACGCAGTGTCCAACGAAAAAGGCGTTGATGAAAGCATCATCTTTGAGGCATTGGAGGCGGCGCTGGCTTCAGCCACGCGTAAGCGTCACGGTGGCGATATAGAGGTGCGCGTAGCCATTGATCGGGAAACCGGCGACTACAAAACCTATCGTTGCTGGGAGGTCATTGAAGACGATGCTGAAATGGAATTTCCATTGCGCCAGATTACCCTTTCTGCAGCACAGTACGATGCACCCGAATTGCAACTCGGCGGCTTTGTAGAAGAGGAAATAGAATCGGTAGACTTCGGCCGAATTGCCGCACAAACCGCCAAGCAGGTGATCGTGCAGAAGGTGCGTGAAGCGGAACGTGAACGTGTTGTCGATGCGTACCGAAGCCGCGTCGGTGAGTTGGTGATGGGTATCGTCAAACGGCTAGAGCGTGGCGGCGTGTATCTGGACCTTGGAAGTAACGCAGAAGCCTATATATCCCGTGAAGACATGATCCCGCGTGAAGCTGTTCGACCGGGTGATCGTCTTCGCGGATACTTACGCGAAGTGCGCAGCGAGCCTCGCGGGCCGCAGCTGTTTGTAACGCGGACAGCCCCAGAATTTTTAATTGAATTGTTCAAACTTGAGGTGCCTGAAGTCGGCCAGGGTATTATCCTGATCAACGGAGCCGCACGTGACCCCAGCGCTCGCGCTAAGATCGCGGTGTCTTCACTGGATCCCCGATTAGATCCGGTGGGTGCTTGTGTTGGTATGCGCGGTTCACGTGTTCAGACAGTTTCAAACGAGCTGGCAGGCGAGCGGATCGATATCATCCTGCATAACGACAATCCGGCGCAGTTCGTTATCAATGCCATGGCACCTGCAGAAGTTAAGGGTATTGTGGTGGATGAAGATAAACGCAGTATGGACATCGCCGTAGAGAATGAAAAGCTGTCATTGGCGATTGGTCGGGGCGGTCAAAACGTTCGCCTTGCTTCTGAGCTGACCGGCTGGACGCTAAACGTCATGGATGAGTCGGCTGCAGAAGAAAAGAGCGAAGAGGAATCCAAGGTGACCTTGCAGGTCTTTGTTGATCAGCTGGATGTGGACGAAGAAGTGGCCTTGATTCTGGTGCAGGAAGGTTTTACAACCGTGGAGGAAGTGGCGTATGTACCGCGGGACGAATTGCTCGATATTGACGAATTTGAAGAAGAGATTGTTGACGAACTGCGCAGTCGCGCTCAGGATGCGCTGCTGACCAAAGCTATTGCAACTGAAGAGAAGCTGGGCGGCAATACGCCAACGGCGGAACTGATTGCAATGGAGGGTATGAACGAGGAGCTAGCCCTAGAGATGGCGGCTCATGAAATATTGACCGTCGACGATCTAGCTGATCAGTCCGTTGACGATCTGATGGTGGTGCAAGGCATGGAAGAAGAACTTGCCGCTACCCTCATTATGAAAGCACGAGAGAGTTGGTTTGCTGAAGCCGAAGAAGCAGAAGCGGCGGCTCAAGCAGTCAAGTAGTACCTTCCGGTTAACCGGTCGTACGGGAAAAGACAAGAGAAGCTATGGCTGAAGTAACTGTAAAACAGCTCGCACAAGTGGTCGGTACACCCATCGACAAGCTGCTGGTGCAGCTTGGCGATGCCGGTATTCCGAAAGCGGGCGAAGGCGATATGATCTCCGACTCGGAGAAACTGACGTTGCTGACACACCTGCGAGATATACGCGGGCAATCCACGTCGGGCGGTGCTGCCAAAAAGATCACGCTCAAGCGTAAGCGTGTCAGTGAGCTAAAAACAGACGCGTCTGGCCGAAGAAAAGTCAACGTGGAAGTGCGCGCGCGTCGGACCTACGTGCGGCCAGGTGATGAAGCAGACACGCCACAAGGCGTTGCAGATGAATCCACAGCGCAGGATGAGATCACCACAGAGGCACAGAAGCTTCGCGATGCGCCAGATGCCCCTGTGCAGGATGAGACTGCTGCTGAAACTGCTGCCGAAACCACAGCTGTAAACCAGAGCGCGGCTCAAACATCAGCAGAGCCAGCAACCGAGTCAGCAGTTGAGTCTACTGCCGAAACGGCAGCCAGCGACGCGGCCGAGCAGGTTGCCGCACAGGTTGCACAGCAGGCTGAGCAAGACGATGCCGCGTTGGCTGCACAGGCGCAAAATGATGCAGCTGCCGGTACAGATCCGGTTGCCGATGCGCAGGCACAGGCGCAAGCACAGGCCGCGGCAGCCGCTGCGGTGGCTGCAGAAGTGGCCAAGGCTGCCGGAGCGGCAGCACCTGAAGCTGCTGAGCCTACTCCAGCGTTGTCTCCTGCTGAAGCGGCAAAAATGGCCCGCGAAGCGGAACGACGCGTCGAAATGGAATCACAGGCGCGCGCTGCTGCTGAGCGCATGGCTGAAAAACAAGTGGCTGCTGAACGGCGCCGCGAATCGGACGAAAATGCCAAGCGTGAGCAGGAACGCCGCGAACAGGAGCGCGTCGCTGCAGAATTGCAACGCCGTGCAGCCATGGAAGCGCAGCAGGCAGCCAGCAGTAACGAGCGTGGCAATGCTCGGGGCCCAGACAAGTCGAAGGGTAAGGGCCGG
>CALKXZ010000390.1 GCA_938003775.1 uncultured Granulosicoccus sp.
GACATTGTTTTGATTGTGGGCAGATCATCTGGCAATGGGTCTGTCGCAGGTACCACCGGCACTCCAGCTTCTACAGCTAAGTTCCGTGCTGCGACCTTATTACCAAGCCGTCGCATGGTGTCTGCTCGTGGGCCGATAAAGGTGACTCCCGCAGCATCACAGGCATCGACAAATTCGGGGCTCTCAGATAGGAGTCCGTACCCTGGATGAATCGCATCAGCGCCTGAAAGTTTGACCACGCGCAGTATTTCATCGATTGACAGATAGGACTCGATGGGCCCCATGTTTTGCTCAAGATGCGGGCCAGCACCGACCTGATACGCTTCGTCCGCCTTGAACCTGTGCAGTGCGAGTTTGTCCTCTTCTGCCCAAATTGCCACGGTCTTGATGCCAAGTTCGTTGGCCGCTCGAAAAATACGGATGGCTATTTCTGAGCGGTTGGCAACAAGTATTTTCTTGATCGACAAAACAACAGTCTCCTTATAGCAGCTGGAGTCGCAATTCTACGCAGATGTGTGAGGCTCGTCAGGACCGTGGCCAGCGGCGGTGGTACGAGTTCGCGGGAATGTTCGTTAAGTTACAGATTTGCAAGGCTTGTGGTTCGGGTGCAATTTGGGGATATCGGTGCGCGAGGTGCGCGGCCGGTGGCCGCTTGTCGCAAATTGCTGCGCAATTTGTCGAACCTCTTTCGGTTCGAATCTGAGTGTATGCGCTGTATTAGGGCCTGAGTGCGCTTGGGGTTTGTTTAAATATTGGCGCGCCCGGAAGGATTCGAACCTCCGACCACCTGGTTCGAAGCCAGGTACTCTATCCAACTGAGCTACGGGCGCGTTGTGTCCTACATGTAGCCAACAAGGGTAGTATACGACGTTGAACTTTTGTTCGTCGAGTATTATCTGACCGTTTCGATGGGCCGATTCCGGTCGATCCCGTTTGAGGCGCTATTGATCCGCCAATTCAAACTCCACCCATTCAAATTTAGAGACATCTACTGCCATGGCTTTTACAAGCAATCTTCTGCATCATTCTGCAACTGCAGCGATAATTTTTGCGGCTAGTGCCGTCAATCTGGTTTCAGCGGCTGATCTCAGTGCTGTACCGAGCGGAAGCTATCAGGTTGACCCAACTCACGCTTACATCAATTTTCAGTACAACCATCTGGGCCTATCTAACCCAACGCTCAGTTTTGATGAATTCACGATTGATTTAAACCTGGACAATAGTGACCCGACTAAATCCATGATTATGGTCACTATCGACCCGAATAGCATTGTGTCTGGATCGGAAATCTGGAAAGAACACTTGACCAGCGGTGACTGGTTTGATGTAGCCAATCATCCTGAAATTTCGTTTCAGTCCACCAGCATAGAGGCTGCTGGTGATGGTGCCTACCTGGTGACAGGTGACTTGGCGATCAAGGGTGCTTCCAAACCCGCCAGTTTGAGTGTGACGATTAATGCAGCGATGGACCATCCCATGAGCGGTAAGCCCGTAATAGGTATGGATGCTTCGGGAAGCGTTTTGCGCTCAGAATTCGGCATGGGTAAATGGGCACCTAATGTCAGTGATGAAATTGCTATTAACATCACAGCTGAGCTGATCAAAGCTGAGTAACTAGACCGTTTGCGCTGGTCTATTTTGGGCCAGCGCTCCTTCCACTGCTGCCAGGTCGTCTTATGAGTGGTCGTTCAGTTCAGCGCTATGGTGACGTAGCGGTAATCTTCCACTGGCTTATTGCGCTGTTCATCCTCGCACTATTGGCTGTTGGCAAGTACATGGTCGGTCTGGAGGACAACGACCCGGTTCGATTTGTACTCACACAGTGGCACAAGAGCTTCGGTATTACCGTGTTGATTCTGTCGGTATTAAGGCTCTTATGGCGTTTTACACATCGCCCGCCACCGGAGCTTGACTCGATACCTGGTTGGCAGCAACGTGTCGCGTCGCTGGTGCATGTCATACTCTATGCGTTGATGTTCATTCTGCCGATAACCGGCTGGATCATGGTCTCCGCTTCTCCGTTAAACATAGATACAGTGTTGTTTAACGTTATCCCATGGCCGCATCTGCCGGTGCCTTCCGGATTGGAGGCACGCGAAGCAATAGCGCTGTCATTTGCGCAATATCACGAGCTGGCGGGTATGGCCCTAATAGCCATACTACTGGCGCACATCGGTGCAGCACTCAAACATCACTTTGTTGACAATGACGTCATTCTAGTTCGAATGCTACCTCAGTGGCGTTCATCGTCATTGCGCCGTAAACTAACGGTACTGCTGGCAACTGTGTGTGCATCGGTTGCGGGTTTGTTGCTGTACGCTGATTCTGGAAACCAGGCCGCGTTGCTGGCTGCCGGTGACAGTGAAGTGAGTTTCATCGCTGATGTCACCGGTGAGCAAACTGCGGGTGTTTTTACTCAGTCAACGGTCGAAGCGCTTATCGATGAACAAGATCCTGCCAACAGTTCTGTGCTTGCTAGAGTACAGGTCGGCTCTTTTTCCAGCGCAAATTCGCAGGTTGAAGGCTCACTTCCTGATACTGAATGGTTTGATGTAGAAAACTATCCAGAAGCATTGTTTCAATCAACACAAATAGAACCCGGTGCTGATGGTGCGTTGCTCGTCACGGGGGACCTAACCATCAAGAACACCACGCAGGCGGTAACCTTTCCCATGACACTGTCAGATGAGGATGACAAGCGTGTGGCACGAGGTGAATTCCTAATCGACAGGCGTGACTTTGCCATTGGTATGGAGAGTCAGGACACGGACGACTATGTTGGGTTCGAGGTCATGGTGAAATTTCGATTTGATATTTCAACCGGACGTGCAGAAGGTGCGTAAATAGTCTGCTTGTTACGTGCTGGAGTTTTACGTTACTTGGCTATTGAGCCGCGCATTGAATTGCCGATAGAGCTGACAAGGCCTATCAACACGAACAGTGCGTAAACTCCACGTTTGGTGAAGTATTTGTCACTGCCAGTGCGGGCATCTATCCGGATGAATTCAATTGCTATCATTGATAACCAAACGCTTTCCCGCCAACCGTCAACTTGACGCGTTACTCGACTCACAGGCGTCAATCGAGTTCACTGTTGACGGCACTATTCGTCATGCGAACGAGTTATTCCTGACGCGCATGGGTTACAAACTATCTGACATTCGCGGCAAGCATCACAGTTTGTTTGTCGATCCTGTCTACGCTGCCAGCAGCGAGTACAGTGATTTTTGGGCAGCCCTGCGACAAGGCACACCACAAAGTGCTGAATTTAGCAGAATGACTAGAAGTGGTGAAGTCGTGTGGCTCACGGCCAGTTACATACCCATTAAGAATTTCTGGGGGCGGGTTCGTCGTGTGGTTAAGATTGCGCAGGATGCGACAGAGCGCAAGATGCTCTCTGCTGATCATGCAGGGAAGATAGACGCCATTAGTAAATCGCAGGCTGTTATTGAGTTTGCGCTGGACGGCACGATCCTGTATGCCAATGAGAATTTTCTGAGCACGTTGGGTTATTCGCTCGACGAAGTAAAAGGCAAGCATCATAGCGTGTTCGTTGAATCGTCGGAAGCCAGATCTGCGGACTATAAAAATTTCTGGGATGATCTGCGATCAGGACAGTACCGAGCTGCCGAATTCAAACGTATTCATAAAACAGGCCGCGAAATTTGGATACAAGCCAGTTATAACCCCATACTGGACCTGGACGGTCGGCCGTGCAAGGTTGTCAAATACGCAACAGATATCACTGATGTCGTAGAACATCGCAAGATAAGCGAGTTGTTGTCACTGGTAGCGGATGGCACAGACAACTCAGTGCTTATCTGTAACGCAAATGGTTTGACCGAATATGTGAATCATGGGTTTACGAAACTGACTGGGTACAGCGCTGATGAGGTCATGGGAAAGAAGCCTGGCTCCTTGCTGCAAGGCGAGCACACCGACCCTGCTACTGTGTCGCGCATACGTATCAAATTAAAAGCCAGTGAACCGTTTAACGAGCAGATACTGAACTACACCAAGCAAGGTGAGCCTTACTGGATTTCGCTGTCCATCAACCCGATTTTTGATGAACATGGACAATTACAGCGGTTCGTCTCCGTGCAAGCCAATGTAACTGCCGTAAAAATGCGGGCCATTGAAGATGCCATGCGACTGTCTGCTATTCGCGCTTCAATGCTTACAGCGGACTGGTCAAGTGACGGAAAATTACTGGATGCAAGCCCGGTCTTTTTGGACTTACTCAGTTGCGACACAATTGCCAAGGCTGAACCGCTGTTGGGCAGCATCTATTCTCTGGTCCGAAACAACAATAGGCTGGAACAGGAGACGGGCTTTAAACAGGAAGTTCAGCTCAAGGATAATCACGACAATCAACTTATATTGTCTGGTACCTTTAATAGCGTAAAAGATGTGAGTGGGAAACTGTCTAAGCTTACGATGTATGCCAGTGACACAACGCAGCAACGACAAACCATGCAGCGCATTACATCGGTGGTGGGTACGATAAACGGGTTAGCTACGCAGACCAACCTGCTATCGCTCAATGCCGCCGTAGAAGCTGCTCGGGCAGGGGACCATGGTAAGGGGTTTGCCTCTCACCTAAATTCAGCGATATATTATTCGTTCCGCCTCACTTTCAAAAATTCGGTTGCAACCACGCCAAAACGTATAGCCCTGCCAAACCTTGAAGCTCTACC
>CALKXZ010000391.1 GCA_938003775.1 uncultured Granulosicoccus sp.
CATTTAACCCGTAGAACTTTTTTGGCGACTGCAGGCGCTGCATTAGCGACAGGAGGGCAGAGCCTCCTGGCGCCTGTTACCGCGTTTGCTAATGAGCTTGCCCCCACACGCACTATGCGAGGGGGGTCAAACAACTATTTACCAAATGCGCCTGTCGTCGATCGCATTGGTGGTGGCGGTTTCTGGATGACCGGTACGGTGCGGCGTGCTGGTGATGGAGCACCGTTAGCCGGGCAACGTATTCAGGTTTGGGCGCATACCACGGAGGGCCATGAACGTGATCCGCACAGCCACGGGGCCACGCTTACTGACGAAAACGGTGAATTTCGACTCGAGATGCCGCAGATCGTACCGGCCTTTGGTCAAGCACATGGCCACCTTGCCTATGACAGTGGTGACTTTAATACTGTTTTTCTGCGTCCGGTCATGTCTAGCCCCAATGACAAAACATTGGCTGCGCATTTTGTCCTCCAACCTGCGTGACTATTTTGAACGTATGAATTGTGTATCAGTGGACTTCAGGTAGGTAAGTATTGAACTGGATTCACCCGATCCCCATCTGGTCAGTGGTGCTGATTGCCTTGGTAGTGCCAGCTGGGGCTGCCGCAATGAGTCCACTGCTTGAGTGGCGGGATCCTGTTTACATAGTCGCTGGATTTGCAGGTATTGCTGCAATGACTTTGCTATTAGTGCAGCCTTTGTTGGCGTGCGGATATCTACCGGGTATTAGTCGTACCTTCGGTCGGCGAATACATCGTTGGGTTGGTAGTCTATTATTGCTACTGGTTCTTGTGCATGTTATCGCGCTGTGGATCACGAGTCCTCCTGATGTTGTTGATGCGCTATTGTTTGTCTCACCCACACCCTTTTCACTGTGGGGTGTTATCGCTATGTGGGGCGTGTTGATAACCGCCAGTCTTGCGGTGCTTCGGCGGCAGTTAGGTATTCGACCACGGACATGGCGTATAGGGCATAAATCGCTTGCTGTGGTCATCGTAGTTGGCACGGTGGTTCATGTTGTGCTGATAGATGGAACCATGGAGATCTGGTCAAAATACGGGCTTTGTGCGGTGGTAGTGATGGCTAATATCGCCATGTTAATTAACTCGTTGTCGCGTTATAAAAGTACTCGTGTGTAATAGATGCTGTTTGGGTCATCTGTGTAGCTAGCGAATGGTGTGGTTACGGAAAATCCATGCCTTTCATAAAACAGACGTGCTGCTTGAAAACCAGGTTGTGATCCTGTCTCCAGGCTGAGTCTATGGTAGCCACGGCTATGGGCTTCATTGACCAAGTGATGGAGCAGGGCGCTGGCGACTCCTTGACGCAGCGATGCTGTTGCTGTTCTCATGGACTTCAGCTCTGCGTGGGTGTGGTCGATTTCGCTCAAAGCACCGCAGCCCTGCAGTTCATTATTCATCCATGCAGTATAAAAAGTGACTGTCGGGGCTCGTAATGCCGCAAGATCTAGTGCATGGACACTGCAAGCTGGCGACTTTGAGCGCATGTCTGCAAGATGTTCTTCCAGTAAGTCGACAACGCGGCGGTCGGATATCTGTGTATCTATCGATATGGTTAGTGTGTTACTCATAATAATCGATTAATTCTGGGCATCTGCCGATGATTGGGTTGGGACGTTGTGGCAAGTATGCATCATGATGACCCCCAGCAATCAGCTGATGCTCATAGTAGTGTCGGTTGACAACCCGATTGATGACTATTCGAAAATGACGATACCACTGTGGATCTCTTTGTCCAGTAGAGTGAATAGATTTCATGGCTGCATCTTGAGAGCTACTCCTATCACATGGGAACTACTCCTATTACAGTAGGGTCTGACGGCGCATGATTGCACTTGAAAATGTTCATCTTGCTTACACGGCGGGAGACAGGTCGGTATCCGTGCTCAGTGGTGCCTCGCTTGAGGTGACGCAGGGGCAGAGCATCGCTATTATCGGCCCATCTGGTTCTGGAAAGACATCCTTACTGCTGGTTCTAACGGGACTGGAAACGCCGGATAGTGGGTCAGTGTTGTTCGATGGCACCCCACTGCATTTTTTGTCCAACGATGCTCGTGCTGACCTACGGCGTGACCGAGTCGGTATCGTGTTCCAAAATTTTCATCTAATTCCTAGCCTGAGTGCGCGTGAGAATGTTGCGTTACCGTTGGATATGGCAGGTCAGTCAAATGCTCGCGAGCAAGCACGGCTGCTCTTAGAGCGTGTCGGCCTAGGCCACCGTCTTGATCACTACCCCAATGCCTTGTCCGGTGGTGAACGTCAGCGGGTAGCCATCGCTCGTGCATTGGTGCATCGGCCTTCTTTGATTGTCGCTGACGAGCCGACCGGCAACCTTGACAATCAGACCGGTGCAGCGATTGCTGATCTGTTGTTTGAGCTCAATGATGACAACGACGCAACGCTGGTATTAGTGACGCATGATCCGCTGTTGGCCGCGCGCTGCCAGCGACAAGTGCGACTGCATGAAGGTTGTCTGCACCCTGTGGGCTCTCAGGGTGTTGATCAGCGCTCTGCAACTGACATCATCTAAAGGGGATTCGCAGTGCTCAGCTTCTTGTGGCGTGATCTGATGGGCAACCGAGGATCACGACCGCTTCATTTGCTCGCTACCAGCCTGTTTCTAGGCGTCCTGCTGATAGCAGCCTGCACCGGATTGCTAGCGTTGATTCGTGATGGAATTGCCAGCGAGGAGCGGCAGCTGTTCGGAGGTGATGTTGAGCTTGATGTTCGCGAACCGCTCAGCGATGAAGCGCTTGAATGGATTAGATCGCGTGGAACCGTATCGCGTCTCACTGAATTACGTACCATGTTGGGTAGCGAACAGGGCGGTTTTACTGTTATTGAGCTGCAGAGCGTCGATGAACATTATCCGTTGTATGGCGACGTACGATTTGAACCTTCCATGTCTCTTCAAGAAGCCACTGACGGTTTCGGTGCTGCGATTGATCCTGCACTGGCGATCGATCTGGGTCTTGCGGTGGGTGACACCGTGAGTGTGGCTGACACTATGCTGACCGTGCGCGCACTTATTCAGGGTCAACCCGATCGGGCGTTGAGTGCAGATGTTCGTGGTCCACCGGTACTGGTGTCCCAGGCAACTCTTGATGCCACCGGTTTAGTGACACCAACCAGTCTGATTGACTTTGAGTATCGTGTTCGTCTTGAAGGTCCTGGCGTCGATCCGAGTCAGGGCGTGTATGGTGATACAGATACTTTTCGCCAAGCTTGGCGAGCGGCTTTTGCAGAGAGTTCAGCCGAGGTTAATACCGTTGAAGAGCGTAATGACCGCGTGTCCGAGCGACTGAATGAAGTTGCCGCTGTTTTATTGTTACTGGCTGTTGCGACGCTACTGGTTGGTGGGTTGGGTGTGGCTAACGGTGTTGCTGCGTGGTTGCACTCCAGGCGTGAGGATCTTGCTACCTTGTCGGCCATTGGCGCACGCGATGGTTGGCGTGCGTGGGTGATGGTAATTGAGGTATTGCTGGTCTCGGCGATAACCAGCTGTATTGCGTCGCTATTAGGCGCATCGATTGCCTTTGCATTGTCTCGCAACCTTGCTGGCGGGCTTCCGATTGCGACCTCGCCTGAACTGTTGCTTGCACCCGCATTGATATCCATGGCCTTTGGCACGCTTTCAGCGTTGGCGTTCGCAGCGCCTAATCTGGCCAGAAGCCTGTCGACAGAACCGGCAAGGCTACTACGTGGCGACACGGACCATGATGTGCGAACACCTTTGTCGATCCGCGCTAAAACTATTTGCTCCGCACTGGCTGTAGCGGCCGCTGTTGCGCTGATTGCGCTAGTACCAGATCGCATTATCGGCATCGGTTTTGTCTTATCGATGGTATTGCTGTATTTAATCCTTTCGGGATTGGTTGTTGTCATTCGTAAGCTGGCAAGACACACAGTGCAATCTGGTCGACTCAATAAATACTTCGCTGCGCGACGTGCGTTGGCAGGTCTTGATCAGCCAGGTTCTGCGTTGCGCCCTTTACTGCTGTCATTGGGTATTGCGTCAACATTACTGGTTGCCGCTACCATTGTTATTGTATCGATGGTACGCCTGCTGGATAACACGGTACCTGCTCGTGCGCCAGCACTGGCTTTCTATGATATCCAGAATGACGACATTGATACATTTCGTGCAACTGTTGCGAGCGCGCCGGGTATTACCGATGTGCAGACCGTACCACTGGTTCTCGGCCGACTGACGCGTGTGAACGGTATGCCCTTGTCAATACGCGACAATGCAGCAGAGGCGTTGGAAGCCAATGATGAACACAAGCTCGGTTACCGCGTTGAGCGTGTCGATAACATTCGCGCAACCTCGGGTGCTCTGTGGTCACTTGACTATCAGGGTTCCCCACTGGTGGCTATGGAAGACAGAGAAGCTGGACAGATTGGCGTCAAGGTTGGTGACACACTGACCTTCACCATTTTAGGTGAAACCGTTGATGCCGAGCTTGCTGCCATCTATGCTCAGGGTAACTTTGAAACACGCTTCTGGTTTGAAGCCTTGTTCAGTCCCGGGGTGCTGGATAGCTACATTACCCGGCATGTTGGTGTTGCATGGCAGGACAATGAATCGACTGTGGACCTGTCCGATGGACAGAGTGGGCAGAATGAGAATATCGGTGGGCTGGTTAGTAGTCAGTACGATAGTAAGAGTCCAATTGATATCGTCGCTGCAAATGCTATTGCGGCGGAATTCCCGGCGGTTGTTACCATCCGTACTGCACGTGGCTTGGCCTCTGCCCGACGCATCCTAAACGCTGCAGCGCTTGCGGTATCACTGGTAGCGGTAACCAGTCTGGTTGCAAGCCTGTTGGTATTGGCAAGTGTTGTGGCTGCCAACCGACAGCGACAGTTGCAGGAAGCGGCAATCTTGCATGCTTTCGGTAGTCGTCATGGCAGCCTGATGCAAGCTCTGGGTATTGAATACGTACTGCTTGGAGCTGTTGTCGCTGTGTTTGCGAGTGTGATCGGTAGTGTGCTCGGGTCAGTGGTGGCCGTTCGCTGGTTGGAGCTACCGGTCGGACCATTGACCTGGTTGGCAGGGTCTGGCGTAGGGTTTGGTGTTGCGTTACTGTGTTTGGGTGCGGGTGCGGTATGGGTGGCACGGTCGTTGTCGATATCCCCTGCACAGTTACTGCGCGAGGTGGGCTAGTGAGCAGGTGACTGTTGCAGTTGGCCGCTATTAAACTATCCACCTGCAATAGGCTACACACTGATTTGTATTATTTTGTAGCGAGTCTAGCTGTGACTGGCGCGTTAAGCTCCCCATTTTAGAGAGACATTCTAGTATTGGTTTCTATCAGACGATGCGTGACTAAAGCGAGTTCGTAACTGCCTTGACGGTGTTATGCATGGCGTTATTACGCTGAAATTGGCTGTTGCCTGATTATGATAGAGCGCAGTTAACATGAGCCACTAGAACCCAACAGGCGGCGGTAATATAGTTGTGGCTTAACTTCTGCGGATTCGAACAACCTTCATACTTTCAAATTCCATTCCTGCCACCTGTTCTGTCTGCAGATAATAAGTGAGATTGACCGATGCTCCCTGCAGGCTGCGATAGTTTTTCTTTCGATTATATTTAAACGGTACATCGTAACCGTCCAGCATCAATGTATTTTTAATCCAATCGCCACTTTCACGCTGAACATGGCTAGTCACTTTCACTGAATCCAGGTGGTTCAGCTGCTCATTTTTCTTTAAGAGCTTGTTAATGTCTGATTTCATGATTTCAGTGATGCTTCAGATATGACTGCCGAGTCGTTTACATTCTACGTTACTGGAAATGTGATAGCCGGGTAGTTTTGTACGGTAGCCGTTGCGACTGAAAACGGTTTTCTCAGCGCGTCAGCACGTTGTGTTTGTTTTACGTTGCCCAACGAGGGATTGAGGTATCTGGAGCGCACGATGGCGAATGTCGATGGACAATTGACTATTTTGCAGCCAACTGACAAAAAGGCAAGACAATTTTACAGTAGATTGACACAAGGTCACAAAATACTTGAGATAAAAATCTTTCTGTCGGATAGGGGAATGTGTGTCCAGGCTGACGTCAAGCTTCTGGTGAATTTGCCGATAAAATTTTCTGGGCAGTGGTGTCTGTACATAGTCGTTATGTCAGCGCCTCGAAAACAGCGAAGACTTATGGCTATGGACGTTCATATTTCAACCTATTGGTTAGGTGCATTAACAGTTTTGACGGCGTTAGGAATATTTGCTGGTGTAGTTCTAGCGTTTTACAAGGTTTCACGACTTAAACGACGTTACTCTCCATTCACTGAAGACACGCTACGACTGCCTGGCCATACTCTGAGAGTGAAACACAATGAACTGTCAGATGATCTGACTCTGTACTATTTATTCTATCTATTTACTGCAATAGGATTAGTACTCGCGTTCACGCTTCTCAATTCTCATCTCAGGGAAATCTTTGTTGTTTCAGCTATTTTATTTATGCTGTTTGTGTTGTACAAGGTATGGCAATTATTTGATGAGCTTCGGAAAAGTCGTTTGGGTCTTGAAGCTGAGGAGTACGTTGGGCAAGAACTCAACTTGCTACTGTGTCGAGGGGCGCACGTGTTTCACGATATTCCTTACAGGTATGGAAATATTGACCATATTGTCGTTGGCAGCGACAAGGTATTCGTTATTGAAACAAAGGCCATTAGCAAGCCACAAGCACTTCACAAGAAAAACGGCAGAGATCCTAAGGTAGTCTTTGACGGTCGTAAACTCATCTTTCCACACATGAAGACTGATGAACCCATCAAGCAGGCACAACGGCATGCGGAGCACGTCCGCGATGCGTTGCGGAAAAACTGTGGGTTGAGTTTTGATGTTGTCCCGGTGGTCGCGTTACCGGGTTGGTATGTAGAAGCGCGATCAACTGGCTCAGGTGTACTGGTTATTAACCCAAGACGCGGCAAAGCGCTGGATAGATGGTTGAATAAGACGGATGACAAGACGAATAGAAATATAGTGTCTGTTTATATTGCGTCGGTAGCCAGATCAGTTTCTGCCAGATCTGTGCTCACAGACCCAAATGCCGGTGATAAGTTTGATTTTTGGTTCGATCAAAAGTATGTAGCACCTAGCTTGTAATAAGGTCATTGGACGAGCTTGTGCTTTTAGCCGGGGAATGAGTAATGCACCTGGCGGCCCCGTCACATGGGCCAACCCGTGGTTGAAAGTAGAGAACAACAGCTGTGAGTTAACGTATTGATCGACACGCATTGGTGCGTGCATTACCACCAGGTGTGTATCACTGGCGACGTGTCCGAGTGGTTGGCTGGGCAGCCAGTGGGTCATTCGGCCAGCTATGCTTGGGGTATCGCCCCGACAATTCTTTTTTTACTGCCGGATAACTATTGGTCCAAAAATTGGCCAAATCCGTTGTGACTTGCACCGGTCGTTGAGCAGGTGATAACAACTCAACTTTCAATGGGATTTGCCCTCGGGCAACAGACGGATTTTCAGTACAGCCGAGCATTTCCTGCAATCGCACAGACAACACTGGACTACCGGGTTGTATATAGCTCAATCGGATACTAGAACCACTTGGTACTGTGTAACGTCTGGGAAGCCATTCGTCCATTAAAACCTGCTGACGATAGTCAAGCATGGCGTTCAAGGCTTTGTACAAATCCAACCGTTGAAGTGCCCTAATTGAACCAACACCATCCAACCAGGGTAACAGCCATTGCTCCAGTTCGCTTATCAGTGCTGTGTCATCAACCGATGGCCAACTACTCTCTTGACCCTGTATGGCTAACTCTCCCATACGTTTTGCACGCGCCTGCCACTCGCGACAGTCTTCGTTCCAT
>CALKXZ010000392.1 GCA_938003775.1 uncultured Granulosicoccus sp.
GATCATTGCCAGTTTGGCGTCTCGGGTATTAACCTGGGTCTGTTTTGCAGCACGCCCTCGGTCGCTCTGTCACGCAACCTGTCTCGCAAACGCGCTTTTCACATGCTAATGACCGGTGATTTCATTGACGCGGCACAGGCACTTGACTGGGGGTTAATCAATCACAGTGTGCCAGCGGATCAACTTGATGCCGAGATGCACAAACTCTGCGCCAAAATCTGTGCTAAGTCACAAGTCGCCGTCACTACGGGTAAGTCGTTGTTCTACGCACAACTGGAGAGGCCATTAAACGAAGCCTACGATATGGCCGCCGAGGCTATGGCCTGCAATATGATGGCTGATGATGTGAGTGAAGGCATTGATGCGTTTTTCGAAAAACGCCCTGCGAAATGGACGCATCAATAGTATTGGCCTAGCGACCAGAAGCAACCATTTTGGGTGGCTCCATATACCGGTGAATCCACTGTTCAAATTCAGCTTGTGCCATCGGATGGCTAATCAGAAAACCTTGTGCCTCATTGCAATCAAAGCCGCGCAAAATATCATATTGCTGCTGGGTTTCAACACCTTCGGCAACAACCGTCAGATTCAAGTTATGACTCAAGGTGATAATGGCCGACACAATAGCCACGTCGCCAGCATCCACACACAAATCAGAGACAAACGAACGATCTATCTTCAGCTTGTCCACCGGTAAACGCTTCAGATAGCTCAATGACGAAAATCCAGTACCAAAGTCGTCAATCGCCACTTGAATGCCCAGCTCTTTCATACTGCGCAAAATATCAATCCCAACTTCAATGTCTTGCAGCAACAGGCTCTCTGTCAGTTCAATTTCCAGCAAGTACGGATCCAGCCCACTGTACTCAATCGCCTCATTGATATCCTGAATCATGTCGCTGCGAGTAAATTGCACCGACGAGCAATTGACCGCTATGGCAAACTCCGGAAGACCACTGTCTATCCATAAGCGCATCTGCTTACACGACTGACGTAAAACCCAGCGTCCTAACGGCAGTATCAGTCCCGTCTCCTCTGCCAGTGGAATGAATTCAGATGGATTGACCGCTCCACGTTCCGGGTGATTCCAGCGCACCAACGCTTCAACACCGGCAAGACTACCATTGCTCATGTTGACCTTAGGCTGGTAGACCAATGTCAGTTGTTCATTCTCGATAGCGGACTTAAGATCTCCTTCCAGTGAAAATCGAGCCAATGCTTGCTCATGGATATTGCGCGAGTAGAACTGATACCCGTTACGCCCTGACTCTTTGGCGTGATACATAGCCACATCGGCATTCTTCATCAGAATTTCAGAGGTTATTCCATCAGCCGGGAAGACACTGATACCAATGGTTGTCGTAACGGAAACTGTGTTTTCACCAATTTGATAGGGCAAGCCAATAGACTGCGCTATGCGCTCAGCAACCCTGGCCGCATCTTCCGCTCGATTAATCTGGCCCAGCAAAACCACAAACTCATCGCCGCCAAGTCGCGCAACCGTATGCTGGTTTTCACTGTCATCGGTTTCACCGACATCTGAACTACTGACCATATCCGATTCACGCACAACATGGGTCAGTCGGGTTGATACCTGCTTGAGCAGATCATCACCCGCATCATGGCCAAGCGTATCGTTAACCTGCTTAAAGTGATCCAGGTCCAGGAAAAGCAGCGCAAAGCGCGTGTCATTACGCTTGGCAAGCTTCAAGGTATAACGCAGTTGTTCATTCAACTGCGCACGATTGGGCAATCCTGTTACCAGATCAAAGTACGCCAAGTTATGGATTTGCTTTTGCGCGTTCGTGCGTTCAGTGATGTCTTGAATGGTCCCCAGCATGTGTGTGCAGTCGCCACCTTCACCACAGAACGGTTCAGCTTCAAGTCGAATTCGACGCAACGATTTGGCGTCCGCAGCCGGCGCAGAGAACTCTGTTGCAAACGGTTGACGTTCCTCTACTGCCTGCTCAGCCATAAGCCGAACATTGTGCCTGTCACACTCATCTATGCACTCTAGAAGTTCAGTCCAGTTGTCCACACTCTGATGCTCGCCAAGACCCAACACACGACCAAACTCACGCGACCAGGTTAAGGTGTCACAGCCCAACGTCCATTCCCAATTACCCAAACGAGCAATTCGCTGTGCGTTGTCCAGCTTAGCCTGACTGGATCGCAATGCATCTGCGGTCAACTTTGAGCGCAACATGTATTGCACACGATGCGGCAAGATAATAAAACTGATGGGCTTGGTTAGAAAATCCGTTGCGCCTTCATCATACGCACGAGTAATAGAGACATAGTCATCTAACCCAGTAATCATCAGGATAGGCACGTGTGCCCCGAGCGGCAACTGTCGAATGATTTTGATCGCTTCGAATCCATCCATAACCGGCATCACCGCATCCATGATGATCAGATCCGGCTCATGCTCCTTATAACTGATGATGGCCTCTTCACCATTGGCCGCGTGCAGAACATCAAAACCTGCGTCTTCTAATGCGCCCTCAGCCATCATGAGACTGGCCACATCATCGTCCACATGCAACACAATAGGCCGACTGCGCTGCGAACTCGGCATCACCATGTGCAAGGATTGTGGCGACAGTTCGACCATCAGAGTGCTCTGTACGTCCACGCCAAGCCATTAGCCACCGCATGCGGATTGGCAATTGACTTGAAAAACTGTGTGATAAGAAGCTCCACGATACGACTCAGTAAATCCAGATATCCAGGGTGTTGTAACGATTCAGTAGTCTTGAGCGCGTGTAAATCAATGTGATCTGACATGCCTATCTGCCTTGAGGTTTCCGGGTTTTATGCCAGGAACCCAAAGCGTTACTATTAATTAACGACTGATCCCGTCCAAACTGAGCGTACTGTCGCGTCAACTCTCCTTTTAATGAATCAAGTCTCAAAATTGACGCCTCAAGACTTGCAGAGTCAGCTGTGGCAAGCTCCACAGAAGCGCTGGATGCCGTTGTCCGGTCGCACACGACGGCGTTTGCTGCACTTTTCTGACCCTCAGATTCTTGCGATTGTGTCGTTGCTTCGTGCACCCAGAACACCAGCATGGAACTCAGCATGAGTGCAAGAAAAGCGGCGAACCATTGTGCGTTAGGCAGCGCCGAATAGCCCCACATCAGTAACAGGTACATACCGGCGGCCATGGCGACCCGCACTAACGGCGAACTCTTCAACTTCAACTACCTCGAAACCGTGTGTTTAGAGACATATCGACGTAGTTCCAGACAACTTGATAACGTCTGCAGGTGTCTTACTGACTCTCTTGGTTTAGATCAGTTCCTGCTGGGCCCACAAAAGCTGCTGTTCACGCTCGGCGCCCAGCCACTCGCGCAGCACCTGTGCCGTGTGCTCCCCGAGCGCAGGTCCGGCCCATCTTGAGCGAGCTGGGGTATCGCTCAATCTAGGGTGCACACGCGGTACCAAACGACTTTGACCGTCCACCGATACCGATTCAAACAGTCCACGCGCGTTAAAGTGTTCGTCGGCAACTATATCGGCTATGGAATTAACCGGGCCACAAGGGACCGATGCATCGTGCAGCATCCTCAGTGCGTCCGCGGCATCCAGCGACCCGCTCCAATCAGACAATACCGCATCAATCTTGGATTCATTGGCCACCCTGCCACGATTATCAGCCATTGACGGATCATCACCCATTGCTGGCTTGCCGATCGCTGTCATCAAGCGCTTGAAGATGGAGTCGCCATTGCCACCGATAACAATAAATCGACCATCTTTGCATCGGTACGTATTCGTTGGCACGATGCCGGTGACTGTCGAACCCGATGGTTCGCGTATGACACCGGCTCCGTCATATTCGGGTAAAACGCCTTCCAGCATGTTGAACACAGATTCAACAATGGATACATCCACGCTCTGCCCACCGCCTCCCAATCGCTGCCTGGCTATTAACGCCAGCAACACACCAACGGTTGCGTGCATACCTGCCAGCGTATCACCCAGACTCAGGTTCAGCCGTACCGGCTTTTCACCGGGATAACCGTTGACATAACGCAGCCCAGCTTCGGCTTCACAGGCAGATGCGAATCCGGGTCTGCTCGCGTAGGGGCCGTCCTGACCATAACCGGACACTCGGGTATAGATAAGCGCTGGATGGATCTTTTTCATCTCATCGGGACCCAGTCCCCAGGTTTCCATGCGACCGGGCCGGAAATTCTCAATCAGAACATCGGCCTTGCCGAGCAGTTGTCTGGCAATGTCACAACCGCGTGGATTCGACAAATCCAGCGTCACCGATTTTTTATTGCGCGCAATGCTGCGCCACCAGTAAGACGTGCCATGTTCATCCAGCTCACGCCAAGTGCGTAGCGGGTCGCCACGACCCGGCGGCTCGATCTTGACCACTTCAGCACCGAACGCTGCCAGCATCTGACCTGCAAACGGCCCGGCAATCAATTGTCCCATCTCTAACACACGGATGCCTGTGAGCGGTAGGCTAGCTGTATCTTCTGTATCTGATTGCATGGTTACCCGCGAGATAAGTTATTTATGAACGCCTACCATCCTACTATTCCTTCTGCTTGGCAGCCCGGTGATGGCGATGTCGCTTTACCGGCTCACTCGGCCAACTACACACCGCTGAGCCCGCTGAGTTTTTTAAAGCGCAGTCACGATGTGTATCCGGATAGGGTCTCGGTCATTCATGGGCACACCAGACTAACCTGGCGCCAGACTTACCAGCGTTGCCAAAACGGTGCGGCCAGGCTGGCAGCGCTTGGCATTGGTCGCGGTGACGTCGTTGCGGTCATTGCACCGAATATTCCCGCGCTATTCGAACTGCATTTTAGTGTGCCCATGTGCGGCGCCATACTCAACGCAATTAATACACGCCTAGAGGCCACGACTGTGCAGTACATTCTGCAACATGGTGGCGCTCGGGTTCTGTTTGTCGATCGCGATTCGACTGCCATGGTGCAGCAAGCGCTTGCGGGCTTGACTCATCCACCGCTGCTCATTGCCATAGACGATCCAGAAGCGACAGGAGCCCCCATAACCGAGATCAGCTACGAACAATTCATAGACCCCCACTTTACGCACAGCGACACACTAGCGGCGATTGACCCGAGCTGGCAGTGGCAACTACCAGCCGATGAATGGCAGTCCATTTCCTTGAACTACACCTCTGGCACCACGGGCAAACCTAAAGGCGTTGTGTACCACCACCGCGGTGCAACAATGAATGCGTTGTCAAATATCACCGGCTGGCACATGGGGCCGCACCCCGTTTATTTATGGACA